>NZ_JAQKGP010000074.1:0-1186 GCF_027956525.1 Agrobacterium sp. ST15.13.013 | reverse complement strand
TATCGGTGCGAAGCTCGGCGCTGCATCGCTGCAGTTCATCGGTGGCTACGACGTAGACCAGGAAGAAGGCGCTCTCCGCCTCATCGCTACGGCTGACATTGGCCCCGGCACGCTTGGTCTTGCTGGTGTTTGGGCTTCTGGCGTAAACGCTTACTACGCTGAATCCGAGTGGGCAGTTGCTGCCGAATACGCAATCAAGGCAACTGATCGCCTGACGATCACCCCCGGCTTCCAGTACTCTGGCAACATTGCCGGTAAGGGCACTGGTGCAGCGTTCACCGCAGCAGGTGTGCCTGTTACCGGCGGTACGTCCACAACCAGCTACTACATCGTTAACGACTGGTCGAACGATGATGCTTGGAAGGCTGGCGTAACCGTCGATTACAAGATCACCCAGGGCCTGACCACCAAGGTTGCAGTTAACTACTACGACCCGGACAACGGCAACGAGCAGTGGACCGGTTTCGTCCGCCTGCAGCGCGCGTTCTAATCTAATCTGATCTGACATTGTCAGTGATGGAAACCCCGGCAGAAATGCCGGGGTTTTTCTTTTTTCAAGGAATGGCGAATCGGGTGGAGCATATCGGGGCCGGCCCATAGATGTGCGATTCCCTCTCTGTTTGCGGTGTACGCTGGAGTTTCTCGGGCGAAACGGGCCGCATTCCCACGGGGAGGGCTGAGTCGGCCGGTTGCCGAACATCAGGGCGCAGAAAGCAGAAATGATGTTTCATCCCGATTCACCTCGACCCAAAGAGCTCCTTTCCGCCCGTACAGTCGCCTTTTGGACAATCTTTCGTGGCGCGAAAATGCTGAGTTTTCGGCAACCAGGTGCGTTCCTAGTCTTTCGACTTTTTTTGGTTTTCGCTTAAGTGGCTGAAAATGAATATTTATTAATGATTTTTTAACGAACTGGGTCCCGTCTGTTAGAATTGTAGCTATTTCGCAACAATGAAAAACTAAGGACACCTTACTGTCTTCCTTTTGTCACGATTGCGATTGCCTGTGCGGGAGGTTTTGGCTCTAATCATCTCCATAAGCGGCACGCATCTTTGAAGTGCTTCCCACCCGCTGCTTAGAAGATTAAGCGTTTGACTGGAGGTCAACCATGAACATCAAGAGCCTTCTCATCGGCTCCGCTGCGGCTCTCGCAGCAGTATCCGGCGCACAGGCCGCTGACGCTATCGTC
>NZ_JAQKGP010000073.1:0-1223 GCF_027956525.1 Agrobacterium sp. ST15.13.013 | reverse complement strand
GCGAGCTCTACCAGGACAAATTCCCAGCCTTGCCGGACTACACAGCCGCCATCGATCGGATTGCAAAACGCCAGGAAGTTGTCGCGGCACGTGGCGAGGAGAAAACTTCCGCCCCGATAGACCTGGCGCCCCAAACGCCGCCCGACGCTGCCGATGCGGCAGTCAATAACCAGAAAAGAATCGTCGAGGCCTTGCAGGCAGGCGACCACAAGAAGCTTGTGGAAACGCTAGCCGCAACCGGCTCCCTTGTTGAGAACACAAATCTCGTATCAACGTTGAAAGCGATAGCGCAGACTTATGAAAGAGACATTAGTGCGGACCCCGAGAAAGTCCGCGCTCTCTACGCCAACAAACGTGATCATGTAGATTTGCTTGCCGAAGAGATCGAAAAGCAGGGCCTTGCATCCGGTCGCCTGAGTGGCGACCCTGTCAGCTTCAAGGCGTTTAACAACAAGGATATCCGTTTCAGGGTCGGTGACAGGCTCAGCGTCACTAGCAGCTATAGGAATCTCATTGCCGGTGAAGCCGGCCGGATCGAAAAGATCGAAGGCAAATCCGTTACCTTCAAACCCGATGGCAGCAGTCAGAGCAAGACCTTCGAGGCCAGCACCGGCGAGCCGGGTGACAGGGGTGTCAAGGGCTATAAGATTGAGGGGCCCACGACAATCATCGGCTCCGCCTACGAAATCAGAAATCACGACGATGGCAGGCGCGTCGATCAGGTTTATGTCTTGCACAGTGCCATTTTCGGCTCAAATGCCGCGAGCGCCCTGTTGAGCAAGGCCGACGAACGAACCCAGGTTTTCACCGTGCAAAGCGACACGGCTGACAGACACATCTTGGCCAGCCAACTCAGCAAGCCTGGCAGCGAGCTCTATCAGGACAAATTCCCAGTCTCGCCGGACTACGCAGCCGCGATCGACCGGATCGCGAAACGCGAGGAACTTAGGGCCGGACGTGGCGAGGAAAGTCCTACTGTTCAAATGGAGCCGGTGAACCAAACGCCCTACGAGGCGGGACATTGGACGCCTGACAGTCAAAAATCTGTGGTGGAAGCCCTGCAGGCTGGCGATCACAAGAAGCTCGTGGAAACGCTCGCCGCAACCGGCTCCCTTGTCGAGAAAGCGGACGCCGGGTCGGCGCTGAAAGCAATGGCGGATGCTTACGAAAGGGATATCAAGGCAGATCCCGAAAAGGTCCGCATGCTCTATGCCAATCGGCGC
>NZ_JAQKGP010000072.1:0-1278 GCF_027956525.1 Agrobacterium sp. ST15.13.013 | reverse complement strand
CTCGAGCAAACGGGTTTCGAGCGGGGCTCGATCGTTCACATCATTCCAAGTTTCCTCACCCTGCTGGCGCTTGCCGTTATCACCTTCTGGTTCATCACCACTCCACTGATTTTGCATTTCGGGGATAGTGACGATGAGACCCATGGCTCCGCCCGCTTTGCAACAGACAAGGAGATAGGCGCTCTTACCTCATCCGGCTCCGGCCTGCTGATCGGTCGTCATACGAAATCAGGCAAACCTCTGCGCTATGATGGCCCGGCCCATCTCCTCACCATGGCGCCAACGCGCACCGGCAAGGGCGTGGGCACGATCATTCCAAACCTGCTGACTGCCGATCGTTCGGTGATCTGCGTTGATCCAAAAGGTGAGAATGCAAGGATCACCGGACGTGCCCGCCAAAAAGTTCGGACCGGTTCATGTGCTCGATCCTTTTGGTGTTACGGGGAGACCCTCGGCGACCTTCAATCCCCTGGCCAGGCTTGATCCCCAAAACCTCGATGTCGCGGAAGATGCCAGTGCGCTTGCCGACGCTCTCGTGTTCGATGAACCGGGAATGGCGGGCGAGGCGCATTGGAACGAGGAGGCAAAAGCACTGATCGCCGGATTGCTGCTCGAGATCGTTGCAGCGGAGCCTTTGAGTGGCAGAAACCTTGCAACACTTCGCGATTATCTCACCCTTGCTCCGGAGCAGTTTGCAGCGCTGCTCAAGCGTATGCAGGAGAGCGATGCAGCAAGCGGCCTTGTCGCGCGTGCCGCAAACCGTCACCTTGGGAAATCCGATCGCGAAGCCGCAGGCGTTCTGTCCGCAGCTCAACGCCATACGCATTTTCTTGATTCACCGCGCATGACGGCCGTGCTCAGTCGCTCGGATTTCCGGTTTGCCGATCTCAAGCGCAGCAACGTGACGGTGTTTCTCGTTCTTCCGCCTGATCGTCTCTCGACCTATTCGCGCTGGCTGCGCCTGCTTGTTTCCCAAAGCCTGCTCGAAATGGCCCGCGATCCAATAAAGCCGGCGACACCGGTTCTTTATCTGCTCGATGAGTTCGCATCGCTTGGGCACTTAGCGCCAGTCGAACGTGCGATGGGTCTGATGGCGGGTTATGGTGTCCAGCTTTGGCCCATCTTCCAGGACATCCATCAGCTGCGCGCCACATACGGTCACCGCGCCGGAACTTTTCTGTCAAACGCCGGCGTGCTGCAGGTTTTTGGCATCAACGATCATGACAGCGCGCGCCTCATCTCTGATTTGCTCGGGCAGGAAACAGTCGTGTTCCAGAC
>NZ_JAQKGP010000071.1:0-1286 GCF_027956525.1 Agrobacterium sp. ST15.13.013 | reverse complement strand
TCAGAGGTGGCTCGGGAAATCTGCACAGCCAGGATAAGTGGAATTTCTGCCTGACTTCGGCTTAGATGCCGGGAACAGGAGATACCATGACGAGACGACCGCGCCGGAACCATAGCCCGGCTTTCAAGGCAAAAGTGGCGCTCGCCGCCATTCGAGGGGAGCAGACGCTGGTGGAACTGTCCCAGCAGTTTGACGTGCACGCCAACCAGATCAAGCAATGGAAAGACCAGCTCCTTGAGGGGGCGACGGGTGTTTTTGGTGATGAGACCAAGGCGGAACCGACGAGTCCAACCGTCGATGTCAAAACGCTGCACGCCAAGATCGGGGAGCTGACGCTGGAGAATGATTTTTTAGCCGGAGCGCTCGGCAAGGCGGGATTGCTGGGCGGAAAGAAATGATCGACCGCGAGCATAAGCTATCCGTCGTGCGCCAGGCCAAGCTTCTCGGCTTCAGCCGTGGCAGTGTCTATTACTCGCCGCGTCCGGTGTCTGACGGCGATCTGGCTCTGATGCGCCGGATCGACGAGTTGCATCTCGACTACCCATTTGCCGGAAGTCGGATGTTGCAAGGGCTCTTGAGGGGAGAAGGGCTACAAACCGGTCGACTGCACGTCGCCACGCTGATGAAGAAGATGGGCATCGAGGCGATCTACCGTCGCCCGAACACGTCGAAACCGGCACCTGGGCACAAAATCTATCCCTACCTCCTGCGCAAGCTGGCGGTCACCCGACCCAACCAGGTCTGGGCAATGGATATAACGTATGTTCCGATGGCTCGCGGATTTGTCTATCTCTGCGCCGTTGTGGACTGGTTCAGCCGGAAGGTTCTGTCGTGGCGACTGTCGATCACGATGGAGGCAGCCTTCTGCATCGAAGCAGTCGAGGAAGCGCTGGCCCGTTATGGCAGACCCGACATATTCAATACCGACCAGGGCTCGCAGTTCACCTCGATGGACTTCACGGCAGTATTGAAGAAAGCCGAAATCGCCATCTCGATGGATGGCAAGGGGGCGTGGCGGGACAACGTCTTCGTCGAGCGGCTCTGGCGGTCGATCAAATACGAGGAAGTCTACCTCCACGCCTATAAGACCGTGTCCGAGGCCCGTGTCGGCATTGGCCGATATCTGACTTTTTACAACAGCCGACGCCCACATTCATCCCTTGACCGGCGGACACCGGATCAGGCCTACTTCAACGCGCTGGCACCAATGATGGTGGCGGCATAATCGAGGCGGAAATCCACTTAGAAAAACGCCCGAAACTGTTCAGACAAACCGAGCCACCTCT
>NZ_JAQKGP010000070.1:0-1299 GCF_027956525.1 Agrobacterium sp. ST15.13.013 | reverse complement strand
TGTCCGACTTGAGAGATAGGTGACGTTTTGTACCGGAGACATGGGTAACACTTTTCGCTTTGCGGGAGGTGTTGATGCCGTGGAGAGAGACTTCGGTTATGGAAGAACGTCTACGCTTTGTCGCCCGTTTGCTGGAGGGCGAAGGAATGAGCGAGGTGTGCCGGGACTTCGGCATATCGCGCAAGACCGGCTACAAGATATTCAATCGCTACAAGGACGACGGGCTTGAAGCTCTGACGGACCGCTCCCGGCGTCCGGTGCGCTACGCCAACCAACTCCCCGATCCCGTCGAGGCAATGATCGTGCGCCTCAAAAAGGAGAAGCCTCATTGGGGTGCGCGCAAGATCCGCGAACTGCTGGTGAAAAAGCTCGCTGGCGACGTCCGTATTCCGGCGAGCAGCACCGTACATGCGGTGCTCGACCGCCATGGCCTTGTGCGCCAGGCCCGCAAGAGGAACCGGGCAAACAAGGCCATGGGCACCACGCTGTCGCAAGCCGTCAATGCCAACGATCTGTGGTGCGCCGACTTCAAGGGCGAGTTCAAACTTGGGGATGGCCGTTATTGTTACCCTTTGACCGTAACCGATCAGGCATCCCGCTATCTATTGGCTTGCGAAGCCTTCGAATCGACACGAGAGCAAGCCGTGATCGAAGCCTTCCGCCGCCTGTTTGCCGAACATGGCCTGCCTCAGGCGATACGCTCGGACAACGGGCTACCTTTTGCCTCACCAAACGGGCTGTACAATCTGTCGAAGCTGTCGGTTTTCTGGTTGAGGCTTGGGATAGCGATCGAGCGCATCAAACCGGGCCATCCACAGCAGAACGGCCGGCATGAGCGTATGCATCTGACATTGAAGAAGGAGGCAACTCGCCCACCCGAACGTAGCCTTCTCCAGCAACAGGTACGCTTTGATGCATTCGTCAGCGAATTCAATGGCGAGAGGCCGCATGAGGCGATCAGCATGAAAGTGCCTGCTGATCTCTATACCGCCTCTTTGCGCCCCTACCTTGGCCTGCCGGAGATCGATTATCCCTTCCATGATCGAGACATCATCGTCACCAATTGCGGACGCGCCTGCCTCTTTCGCAAGAAGATCAATATATCGACCGTACTGGCCGGACAGAAACTGGGATTAAAGGAGGTGGAAGACGGCATTTGGCTCGTCAGCTTCATGCATTACGATCTAGGATATATCGACCTGGAACAGAGAACGCTGCAAACAATCGACAATCCGTTCGGCACGAGATTGTCACCTATGTCTTAGGTACAAACTGTTACCTATGTCTCCGGTCTGGACA
>NZ_JAQKGP010000069.1:0-1414 GCF_027956525.1 Agrobacterium sp. ST15.13.013 | reverse complement strand
CACTACTTTGGCAGAATGCATTTTGGCGGTCTGAAGCGGATTCTGCAGTGCGGACATCGTTCTGGGGCTGACGCTGCCAGGAGGGTGTTTATGACCGCGCGTCGGATGGCTGGCAGTGTCGGTTTAGGCGGGCCGTGCCTCTTGGTTTTTTTCCCGCTTGGCCTGGTGTAGGCGCTGATGTTGCAGGAAGGCATAGGCGATCATTGTCATCAGCGCGTGTCGATGCAGACCTTGCCATGATCGGCCTTCGAAGTGATCGAGGCCGAGTTCTTCTTTCATTTGTTGATGCGCCTGCTCGCAGACCCATCGGGCTTTGATGGCAGCTGCCAGCTGCTTTAACGTTGCTTCGGCCGGCAGATTGGAGAGATAGTATTTGCGCTCGCCGTTCGAGCGCCATTCGCCCACCAGCCACGCCTCTTCGCCCGGCATATGCTGCTGTCCCTTGTCGAGGATACGTTGCGGACTACCATCAGCGATCCGAATGCGGAGCGCAGCAAAGCGCGCTGTCAGGCGACCTTTCGTGCCGCGACGCCAACTGACCTTCTTCCAGGAGGATGCTTCCAGGATCGTTTCGGCTGCCATCGACAGGGTGTCGGGGATCGAATGCTTGCGCGGTCTGCCATGACCGGAAACCGGAAAAATCAGGGCGACATCATGGGGGTAGACCTTTTGATGTTTGGGAATACCGACAGCCCATGTGAGGCCGCGTGCACTGAGCCCCTGGCGAAACGCGGCCGATAAACCATAGCCGGCATCGGCGAGCACGGTGCCAAACCGCACCCCCGCCGCGATCAGCCTGTCGATCTCGTCGAGCGCGATCGTCAGCTTGGTGCGGGATATACGCATCTCCTCGGGGACGCCAGCCTTCACCATCCGATCCTGGTTACTGGTCCAGCTTTCCGGCAAGAACAGTCGCAAACCAACCGGAACGGGAACCTCATCGCGTGCCAGCGTCAGCGATACCAACGTCTGGCAATTGGCGCGTTTGCCCAGCATCGAAGCATATTGCGGAGCGACCCCGACCGAATGATCACCCTTCTTCGGCAGACCCGTATCGTCGACCACCAGAAAGGCGTCTGAAGCTCCGACTATTCTGTCCGCCTGCACAGCCAGTTCAGTCTCAAGCGGACTGGCGTCCCAAATCCCATCCGAGATGAAATGATGCAGACGGTCGTAATGATCGGGCGCAAGGCGTTCCGCCATCGGTTCGATACTCTTGCGATCACCCGGTCCGATCAGGCCTGAAACATATACCGGGCACATCTGCCGCCGCTTCTTGTGACCAAGCTTCTCAACGAACGGCTTCAGCCAATCCGCCAGTGCAATATTCTGCTCCACCATCCACCGCACCCCTTTTTGAGGGGCCAAAGATGGCCGATTATCGTTAACCGTCAGTTAATCTGCCAAAGTAGTG
>NZ_JAQKGP010000068.1:0-1608 GCF_027956525.1 Agrobacterium sp. ST15.13.013 | reverse complement strand
GGGGGTGCGGATAAAAAGTTGGACTGTTTTAAATGCTCAGGCCGAGGCTCTTACGATATTCGACCGGGCTGAGCGATCCCAGCGATATCTTGATGCGCTTTTCGTTGTACCAGCGGATGTAGGCATCTACCTCCCCGACGAACTGTTCGATTGTCATGGCCTTCCAATCTCGTGGATAGAAGAGTTCGGTTTTCAACCGGCCGAAGAAGCCTTCGCACGCGGCGTTGTCTTGCGAGCAACCCTTTCGAGACATCGAGCGGACCAGTCTTGCTTCGCTGATCCGGGTTAACCAGCCGGGCCATCGATAATGGGCTCCGCGATCAGAATGGATGATTGGCCGTTCCTCGCCGTTGGCGACGGTTCCGATGGCCGCATCCAGCATGGTGTTGACGAGACCTGCATCCGGTTGGGTTCCGATGGACCAGCTGATGACCATGCCGTCAAAGCAGTCGATGATGGGCGAAAGGTACACCTTGCCTGCTGGGATCTGGAACTCGGTGATGTCTGTCAGCCACTTCACGTTCGGCGCTTCTGCATGGAAGTCGCGATTGATCAGGTTCTGGGGCGCTGGACTGATTTCTCCCAGATAGGATCCAAACCGCCGTCGACGCGGCCTGGCAACGACCAGCTGCTCCTGCTTCATCAATCGCTGGACAACCTTTTCCGAGATTACCACGCTTTGTCTGGCCAGCGACGCCTGCAGTCGTCGATAACCGTAGCAACGACGGTTCGTTTCAAAGATCTCAGCTAGGCTGTGGCGGACGGCGGCATACTTGTCTGCCAGGCACATGCGGGCGCGATGGTAGAAGTAGGAGCTGCGGGCAATCCGAAGCTGGGCAAGCAGCTCTGGCAAGCGATAAACTTCCTTAAGGGCGTCAATCAGCTGGGTCTTCTCCCGATTACTCAGGATCTGCAGATCGACGCCCAGGCCTTTTTTTAGCAGTTCGTTGGCCTTCTTCAGGAGATCATGCTCGAGTTGTAACTGGCGGACATCACGCTGGAGGGCTTCAAGCTGTCGCTCAAGTTCCTCACGTTCTGGCACTTTGGAGTTGGTTTTGCGGCGTTTCATGGATGAAGAACCCTCATGACCGAGTAGCTGCTTTTTCCAGCCATACAATGTCGGTCTTGAAACGCCCAGTCGGTCAGCGACCTGTTGAGAGGTTTCATCTCCACTGCATAGCCCGATGACGCCTGCTTGCCGAACCTCCTCGCAGTAGCCAGGATGCCACGATCGACCGACCATCGATGTCCGCGCCTCCGGAAACGTCTCACGAACCCATGCGGTTAGAGTTCCTCGACCGGGATAGCCGAGCGCCCTCATCGTCGCAGAGATGCAACGATCATGGGTGCGAAAGTGCTCAAGTGCCGCCTGCCTCTGAGCCTCTGAATATTTTGGCGCTCGCGCTACCGGCTGAGTACGCAGGTCGAGATGCTGTAGGTACTCGCGGTACCAGCCCCTCAGCGCATTCTTGGTGGGATATCCCAGCTGGCGAATGGTCGCGTTAAGCCGCTTGCCAAGCCGGATATAGAGCTCAACCGCTCGAAGTCTGTCTGCGTAGGAATACATGAACTACCTCCTTGGTGGTCCAAGTTTTCGTCCGCACCCCC
>NZ_JAQKGP010000006.1:0-242453 GCF_027956525.1 Agrobacterium sp. ST15.13.013 | reverse complement strand
TCGCCGCGAGCGCCCAGAACATCAAGAAAATAGCGATGGCGCTCACGAAAGCACCCAAACCCGCCTGGGGATGAGGAAACGAGGCTCATCTTATCTCCCGTTCACCCGCAAAAGACGACAACAAAACGTCATCATCCCGAAAAAGAAAAAACCCGCCGAAAATATCGACGGGTTTGTCAGCGGTCTGAGCCGGGCGATGCCCGGCTTTTTATTTGGCGAAGAGAACCACCAGGGCTATCGCCACTCCTGAACGATCTGTCATGAGGCAAGCCGTAACATCGGTATCGCTCTCTCAGTATCGAATCTTGGTAAATTTCGTCCAGATGTCGTCCCTAAAAATGTCGCGGACCGATCCTGACGGATCACCGCCCCATGGACTTTGGACTTTTGGGAGTGTCTTGTTTTTCCGAATCCTGCTGGACCCAGCGGAAAAAAATATAAACAGGCAGCGCAATAAGCGCGAGTGTTACAAACGCGTCAATCGACATGGCTTCATCCATCAGTTCAACCGTTCATCATGAAACGGTGCGCAAACAATGCCTGAAATCTCTTTAGAAAGTCTGAATCTTCCTTATTTTCCGGTATGTTGCGGGGTGATACAGGAGGGGCGGGCAGCTGTCGGAATATGGAACAGCAGTTCCGATTTGGCATGGCGCAACTGAAGAGAAGCGATTCTACCTGTCGGCAATCATGACGATGCTTCATGGATCGCATTGAGGGCAGGGGGCAATAATTCCCCGCGCCAGAATCGCTCGCAAAAACCGAGATGCGCGTTGATTCACGAACTGTTATTTAAATCTTCTGGAAAAATGGTGGGCGATGAGAGACTCGAACTCCCGACATCCTCGGTGTAAACGAGGCGCTCTACCAACTGAGCTAATCGCCCTTCGCGTCTTGCGGATCATGTCCGCCGCGTCGGTGGCCGTGATGTATTCGGATCGGAAAAAAACCGCAAGGGCTTTTGTGAAGTTTTTTTGTTTTTTTTAGGCGAGGTTTTTCCCTCCGCCGAAGAGGAGGGGTAAAAAGCCTGGAACTGCGGGCTTTTTGCCAAAACCAGAAGCCGACGACGCCTTTCTGGCCTTGGGGAAATGCCGTTGGAGAAGCCGCCGGCTGTGGACAAGTTTTTTGTTTTCGTTGGGAAAAGCCCGCAAAACAGGGCGTTTGCAGCAATCGCGTTCACAGCCCGTCCGGTTTTTCATGATCAAAATGAAGAAGCTTATTCTTTTGTCGTGAAACCTGCTTGACACCCCCGCACGAACGCCGTAGTTAGCCGCTCAACGAACAGCCGAGGCTGGTTCGTACGGCGGAACCAAGGTTCTGTCGGTCAGGATAAGCGGGTGTAGCTCAGTTGGTTAGAGTGCCGGCCTGTCACGCCGGAGGTCGCGGGTTCGAGCCCCGTCACTCGCGCCATCCTGTTCCTCGGAAAATACGCAGGCGAATGTCTGTGGAGCGCGGGTGTAGCTCAGTCGGTTAGAGTGCCGGCCTGTCACGCCGGAGGTCGCGGGTTCGAGCCCCGTCACTCGCGCCATTTCTTCTTCATGAAATGTCTCTTAAAAGAAAATAAAGCGCTCGTCGCGCGTCTCTGTTTTTGACCGTTCCGGCGTCTGATTCCGGGCTCTCCAGTCGTGATTTTTCCTGCCTTTTTTTATCAAGTTTCGATTTCCCGATATCGTCACTTCGCCGCCTTCCGGACGTAAAATTCGTGTGACTTTTTTGCGGTTGCGTCGTTCAATCGATTATTATTGTATTTGAGTGGCTTAGGCCGGAATTGTGGCCCAAATTTGCGTCAATTCCGGCAATATTGTTGCCAATCAATGCGGCAGGTGTCTTGAAATGGAGGCTAAACTCTTGCAGAGAGGGCGCGGCTGCGCTAACCACTTTGGCGTTGCAACATATTTGTCCGTTCTTTGAGACTTGGGTCGCAAAGGCAGGCCCGGCGCCCGGCCGGGCAAGGAAGAGACCATGACTGAACTCCTCAGTTCCTACATTCCGATCGCAATCTTCATCGGTATCGCTCTTGTAATCGGCCTGGCGCTTCTGATCGCGCCTTTCGCTGTCGCCTATAAGGCGCCGGACCCGGAAAAGCTTTCGGCTTTCGAGTGCGGTTTTAACGCCTTCGACGACGCCCGCATGAAGTTCGATATCCGTTTTTATCTGGTTTCGATTCTGTTCATCATCTTTGACCTGGAAGTCGCCTTCCTGTTTCCTTGGGCGGTGTCTTTCGGCGAGATGGGCTGGTTCGGTTTCTGGTCGATGATGGTGTTCCTTCTCGTCCTCACCATCGGCTTTATCTATGAGTGGAAGAAGGGAGCGCTGGAATGGGCATGAGCCAGAACAACAGCACGCTCGTTGCGCCGCAGCCGAAGGGGATCATCGATCCCGCAACCGGCAAGCCGGTTGGCAGCAACGATGCCTACTTCACGGAAATCAACGACGAGCTGGCCGACAAGGGCTTTCTCGTGACTTCGACCGACGAGCTGATCACCTGGGCGCGCACAGGCTCGCTGATGTGGATGCAGTTCGGTCTTGCCTGCTGCGCCGTCGAAGGCCTGATGCAGGCTTCCGGCCCGCGTTACGACATGGAGCGCTTCGGCGTTGCTCCGCGCGCTTCACCGCGCCAGTCGGACGTGATGATCGTTGCCGGCACGCTGACCAACAAGATGGCGCCCGCTCTGCGCAAGGTCTATGACCAGATGCCTGAGCCGCGTTACGTCATCTCCATGGGCTCCTGCGCCAATGGTGGCGGTTATTACCACTATTCCTACGCTGTGGTGCGCGGTTGCGACCGCGTCGTGCCGGTGGATATCTACGTTCCGGGCTGTCCCCCCACGGCGGAGGCGCTGCTTTACGGCGTGCTTCTGCTGCAGAAGAAAATCCGGCGTACCGGTACGATCGAGCGCTAAGGGCAAAGGACGGATTAAGTAATGAGCGAAGCTCTCAACGATCTTGCTGCTTACGTCAAGGAAGCGCGCGGTTCCCTCGTGGTGTCTGCCGATATCGCCTATGGCGAACTGACGCTGAACACGACGCCTGAAAGCGTGATCGCGCTTTTGACCTTCCTGCGTGACGACGTGCAGTGCGGTTTCGTCAATATCATCGATATCTGCGGCGTTGACTGGCCGCAGCGCGAAAAGCGTTTCGATGTCGTCTACCATCTGCTGTCGCCGCGCCAGAATCTGCGCGTGCGCGTCAAGCTGCAGGTGGCGGAAGACGAAGGCGTTCCTTCATCGACCTCCGTCTACATGGGCGCGGAGTGGTTCGAGCGCGAAGCCTGGGACATGTATGGCATTCCTTTCGAGGGCCATAAGGACCTGCGCCGCATCCTCACGGACTATGGTTTCGAAGGCCATCCGCTGCGCAAGGATTTTCCGGTTACCGGCTTTGTGGAAGTGCGGTACGATGACGTTCTGAAACGGGTTCTTTATGAACCGGTCGAACTGAAGCAGGAATTCCGCAATTTCGATTTCCTTTCCCCTTGGGAAGGAACGGAATATGTTCTCCCGGGTGACGAAAAGGCCAAGCAATGAGCGAAGCCCCCGCGACAGAGCATGGACAATGTCTTTGCGGCGCCGTCGGCTTCACAGCCACGCTCGGTGCCCGCGAATTCGGCGTCTGCCATTGCTCCATGTGCCGCCGCTGGTCCGGCGGTGCGTTTATGGCTGTCGAATGCATTGATATCGCCTTTGAAAACGAGCATAGCCTCGGCGTTTATTCTTCGTCGGAGTGGGGTGAGCGTTGTTTCTGCAAGAATTGTGGCAGCACGCTGTTGTGGCGTTCCAAGGATGGCAAACATTTTGCCGTTTCGCTGCAGGCGTTCGACAAGCCGTCCAGCTTCACATTCGCGCAGCAGATTTTCACGGATGAGAAGCCCTCGAGCTATTCGTTCGCGCAGACCACGCAGAACATGACCGGCCCCGAATTCATCGCCATGATCACCTCGGCGGAGCACTAGAATGACTGAGCATAACGTCCGCAATTTCACGATCAATTTCGGTCCGGAACATCCCTCCGCGCACGGCGTGCTGCGTCTGGTTCTGGAACTGGACGGCGAAATCGTTGAGCGCGTCGATCCGCATATCGGTCTGCTGCATCGCGGCACTGAAAAGCTGATCGAGACCAAGACCTATCTGCAGGCCGTTCCTTATTTCGACCGTCTCGATTACGTCGCGCCGATGAACCAGGAACACGCTTTCGCGCTCGCCGTCGAAAAGCTGCTCGGTCTCGAAATTCCAATGCGCGGCCAGTTGATCCGCGTTCTCTATTCGGAAATCGGCCGCATCCTGTCGCACATCATGAACGTCACCACGCAGGCCATGGACGTCGGCGCGATGACGCCGCCGGTCTGGGGCTTTGAAGAACGCGAAAAGCTGATGGTGTTCTATGAGCGCGCCTGTGGCGCCCGCATGCACTCGGCTTACGTTCGTCCGGGCGGCGTGCATCAGGATCTGCCGCCGGAACTGGTTGATGATATCGGCAAGTGGTGCGATCCGTTCCTGACCGTTCTCGACAATATCGAAGGTCTTCTGACGGACAACCGCATCTACAAGCAGCGTAACGTCGATATCGGCGTCGTATCGCTGGAAGATGCGTTTGCCTGGGGCTTCACGGGTGTGATGGTGCGTGGATCCGGCGCTGCCTGGGATCTGCGCCGTTCGCAACCTTACGAGTGCTATTCTGATCTCGAATTCGACATTCCGGTCGGCAAGAACGGCGACTGCTACGACCGTTACCTGATCCGCATGCAGGAAATGCGCGAATCGGTAAAGATCATGAAGCAATGCGTCGATCTTCTCTCCGGCAAGCATCGCATCGGCCCGGTCTCCTCGCTGGATGGCAAGGTGGTTCCGCCTAAGCGCGGCGAGATGAAGCGTTCGATGGAAGCTCTGATCCATCACTTCAAGCTCTATACCGAAGGTTATCACGTTCCCGCCGGCGAAGTTTACGCCGCCGTCGAAGCGCCGAAGGGCGAATTCGGCGTTTACGTTGTCGCCGATGGCTCGAACAAGCCCTACCGCTGCAAGATCCGCGCGCCGGGTTACGCCCATTTGCAGGCGATGGATTTCCTGTGCAAGGGCCATCAGCTTGCCGACGTTACAGCCGTACTCGGCTCTCTCGACATCGTGTTCGGGGAGGTCGACCGCTGATGCGTCTGCCGCTGGCCATTCCGGCTTTTCTCGCTGCGATGTCTACTCCCGTTCTCGCCCAGACGGCGACGGACGAGGGCGGAGTATCGCTGTCGAGCGGCGGCTCTTCGACCATCAAGCAGCTTCTGTCTTCGGGATACGAGATCAAGGCCTCGGTTCCCAATGGCAGCAAGTTCATCGTGTTCATGCAAAAAGACAAGGCGGCTTATGCCTGCGAATTCGTCACGGTGGCGAGATCGCGGTGTGAGACGTTAAACTGAAAAGGCGTGAGGAAGTATGTCCGTTCGTCGACTAGCCGAAGATCAGTTCCAGCCCGTGGCTTTTGCCTTCAATGCGGAAAACACCGCATGGGCTGAAAAGACGATCAAGAAATATCCCGAGGGACGCCAGCAATCGGCGGTCATCCCGCTGCTCATGCGTGCGCAGGAGCAGGACGGCTGGGTTACCCGCGCCGCCATCGAGAAAATCGCCGACATGCTGGATATGGCCTATATCCGTGTTCTCGAAGTGGCGACCTTCTACACCCAGTTCCAGCTGAAGCCGGTTGGCACGCGCGCCCACGTTCAGGTGTGTGGCACCACGCCCTGCATGCTGCGCGGCTCGGAAGCGCTGATGGATGTCTGCCGCAAGAAGATCCACCACGATCCGTTGCACACCAACGAGAGCGGAACGCTCTCCTGGGAAGAAGTGGAATGTCAGGGCGCCTGCGTCAACGCGCCAATGGTCATCATTTTCAAGGATGCCTATGAGGACCTGACGCCCGAGCGTCTGGAAGAGATCATCGACACGTTCGAGGCAGGCAAGGGCGACACGGTCAAGACCGGCCCTCAGATCGACCGTCACCAGTCGGTCCCGGTCGGCGGCCTGACGACGCTGACGGAAGAGATCAAGCCGGACCGTTCCAACCTCGACAAGCCGGCCGAAGCGCCTGCGGACGCCGCGTCGGTTCCGCCGTCCAATGCCGCCAAGCCGAAGACGGACGCCCCGGAAACCGATCCGAAGCTGAAGACGCCTGCGACCGCACCGAAGGCTGCCGAAGCAAATGCAAAGACCGCCGAAAAGGAAGCTTCGGGATCTGCGAAGCCGTCGCTCGATTCCAAGGATCGTCCGGCCGCTATCGAAAAGCCCGCAACGCCCGACGACCTGAAGCTCATTTCCGGCGTCGGTCCGAAGATCGAAGGCACGCTGCACGAGCTCGGCATCTTCACCTATGCGCAGATCGCCGGCTGGAAAAAGGCCGAATGCGACTGGGTCGACGGTTATCTGAATTTCAAGGGCCGCATCGAACGCGATGAGTGGATCAAGCAGGCCGAGGCGCTCGCCAAGGGTGGCGAAGCCGAGTATATCAGGGTCTTCGGCAAGAAGCCGCGGTAAGAGGTGAAGCATGTTAAAAGATCAGGACCGCATCTTTACCAATCTCTACGGCCTCAAGGACAAGTCCCTGAAGGGTGTGCTTGCGCGCGGCCACTGGGACGGCACCAAGCAGATCATCGAAAAGGGCCGTGACTGGATCATCAACGAGATGAAGGCTTCCGGCCTTCGCGGTCGCGGCGGCGCTGGCTTCCCGACGGGTCTCAAGTGGTCCTTCATGCCGAAGGAGAATGACGGCCGTCCTCATTATCTCGTCGTTAACGCCGACGAATCCGAACCCGGCACCTGTAAGGACCGCGAAATTCTGCGCAACGATCCGCATACGCTGATCGAAGGCTGCGTGATCGCCGGTTTCGCCATGGGCGCGCATACCGCCTATATCTACGTGCGCGGCGAATATATGCGTGAGCGTGAAGCGCTTCAGGCGGCAATCGACGAGTGCTACGATGCCGGCCTGCTTGGCAAGAACAACAAGAACGGCTGGGATTTCGACATCTACGTCCATCACGGCGCCGGTGCCTATATCTGCGGCGAAGAGACGGCTCTGCTCGAAAGCCTTGAAGGCAAGAAGGGACAGCCGCGCCTGAAGCCGCCGTTCCCGGCCAATATGGGTCTTTACGGCTGCCCGACGACCGTCAACAACGTTGAATCGATCGCCGTTGCGCCGACCATCCTGCGTCGTGGCGCTGCATGGTTCTCGTCCATCGGCCGTCCGAACAATGTCGGCACCAAGCTGTTCATGGTGTCAGGCCATGTCGAGCGTCCGTGCACTTTCGAAGATGCGCTGGGCCTGTCCTTCCGTGAGCTGATCGAACACCATTGCGGTGGCATTCGCGGCGGTTGGGACAATCTGCTCGGCGTCATCCCGGGCGGCGCATCCTGCCCCATCGTGCGCGGTGAGGACATGAAGGACGCCATCATGGACTTTGACGGCATGCGCGAAGTGAAGTCTTCGTTCGGCACCGGCGGCATGATCGTCATGGACAAGTCGACCGACGTCATCAAGGCGATTGCCCGCATCGCGGCTTTCTTCAAGCACGAAAGCTGCGGCCAGTGCACGCCGTGCCGCGAAGGCACCGGCTGGATGTGGCGCGTGCTCGAACGCATGGTCAAGGGCAACGCGCAGAAGCGCGAAATCGACATGCTGTTCGAAGTGACGAAGCAGATCGAAGGCCACACTATCTGTGCGCTCGGCGACGCCGCCGCATGGCCGGTACAGGCGCTGATCCGCAATTTCCGTCCGGAAATCGAAAAGCGCATCGACCAATATACCTACAGGGCCATGGATGATGGCGCTGTTCTGGAAGCCGCTGAATAAGCATCAAAGGCTTCGAGCGGAGCCGGAATTTCCGGCCTCGCGACACCATGAAGCGTCTGGCATACGACACGAGTGCCGGGTGTGATTAAGGATTTGTTGCGGACCGTGTGAGACATGGGACGAACAGGCAACAGGACGTAAGTAGAACCATGGCAAAGCTCAAGGTTGACGGTAAAGAGATCGAGGTTCCGGATCATTTCACGCTGTTGCAGGCGTGCGAGGAGGCTGGCGCCGAAGTTCCGCGCTTTTGTTTTCATGAGCGCTTGTCGGTCGCGGGTAACTGCCGCATGTGTCTCATCGAGGTGAAGGGCGGACCGCCCAAGCCGGCTGCTTCCTGCGCCATGGGCGTGCGCGACGTTCGCGGCGGCCCGAACGGCGAATTACCTGAAGTTTTCACCAACACGCCGATGGTCAAGAAGGCCCGCGAAGGTGTGATGGAATTCCTGCTGATCAATCACCCCCTGGATTGCCCGATCTGCGACCAGGGCGGCGAGTGCGACCTGCAGGACCAGGCCATGGCCTTCGGTATCGCCGGATCGCGCTACGCGGAAAACAAGCGCGCGGTTGAAGACAAATATATCGGCCCGCTCGTCAAGACGGTGATGAACCGCTGCATCCACTGCACGCGCTGCGTCCGTTTCACGACCGAAGTGGCCGGCATTGCCGAACTCGGCCTCATCGGCCGCGGCGAGGATGCCGAAATCACCACCTATCTCGAGCAGGCGATGACCTCGGAGCTTCAGGGCAACGTCGTTGACCTTTGCCCGGTCGGCGCGCTCACCTCCAAGCCTTTCGCTTTCACTGCCCGTCCGTGGGAACTTAACAAGACCGAAACCGTCGACGTGATGGACGCTCTCGGTTCGGCCATCCGCGTCGATACCCGTGGGCGCGAAGTCATGCGTGTCATGCCGCGTGTCAACGAGGCGATCAACGAAGAGTGGATCTCCGACAAGAGCCGCTTCATCTGGGACGGCCTGAAGACCCAGCGCCTCGACCGGCCTTACGTCCGCAAGGACGGCCGTTTGCAGCCGGCAACCTGGGGCGAAGCTTTTGGCGCGATCAAGAACGCAGTGGCTGCGACATCCGGTTCCAAGATCGGCGCGATCGCGGGCGATCTGTCTTCCGTTGAAGAAATGTTCGCGCTGAAGTCGCTTCTCGCGTCGCTTGGTTCGGCCAATGTCGATTGCCGTCAGGATGGCGCAGCGCTTGATCCGTCACTTGGCCGCGCCAGCTACATCTTCAATTCCACCATTGAAGGCATCGAGCAGGCAGACGCACTGCTGATCGTTGGCGCGAACCCGCGTTTCGAAGCGGCCGTGCTCAACGCCCGCATCCGCAAGCGCTGGCGTCGTGGCGGTTTCCCGATCGGTGTGATCGGTGAAGCCGGTGAGCTGCGCTACAATTACGAATATCTCGGCTCGGGCGCGGAAACGCTGTCTGATCTGGCCAATGGTTCGCACAGCTTCGTTGACAGGCTGAAGTCCGCCAAGAACCCGCTGATCATCATCGGTCAGGGCGCATTGTCCCGTACGGATGGCGCTGCCGTACTGGCCGCCGCTGCCAAGCTCGCTACGTCGGTCGGCGCTGTCACCGAAGAGTGGAACGGTTTCTCAGTGCTTCACACTGCCGCTGCTCGCGTTGGCGGTCTCGATATCGGTTTCGTGCCGGGCGAGGGCGGTGTTGCTGCTGCCGACATGGTCGCGTCCATGGACGTTCTCTTCCTGCTCGGCGCCGATGAACTCGACTTCTCGAACAAGGGTGCGAAGTTCACCGTCTATATCGGCAGCCATGGCGATCAGGGCGCGATGAACGCCGACGTCATCCTTCCTGGTGCGGCCTATACCGAAAAATCCGGTATCTGGGTCAACACCGAAGGCCGCGTTCAGGTGGGCAACCGCGCCGGTTTCGCACCGGGCGAAGCCCGCGAAGACTGGGCGATCCTGCGTGCGCTGTCCGACGTTCTCGGCAAGAAGCTGCCGTTCGATTCGCTGTCTGCCCTGCGCGGCCAGCTTTATGTCGCGTATCCGCATCTGGCGGAAACCGACGAGATCGTTGCCGGCAAGGCTACCGATATCGAGGCGCTGGCTGGTAAAACCGGCTCGCTCGTGAAGTCGGCGTTTGCCTCGCCGGTAAAAGACTTTTATTTGACGAACCCGATTGCGCGCTCATCCGCCGTCATGGCCGAGTGCTCCGCATTGGCCCGCAACAATTTCCAGGCTGCGGCAGAGTAAGGGTAGGGGATTTATGGAACAGTTTTTCTGGAGCTACGTCTGGCCCGCGCTGATCATGGTCGGCCAGTCCCTGCTGCTTCTCGTTTGCCTTCTGGTATCCATCGCGTTCCTGCTGCTAGCCGACCGTAAGGTCTGGGCGGCCGTGCAGCTGCGCCGTGGTCCGAACGTCGTTGGTCCCTTCGGTCTCTTCCAGTCTTTCGCCGACCTGTTGAAGTTCATCCTGAAGGAACCGGTCATTCCGGCCGGCGCCAATAAGGCCGTTTTCCTTCTGGCGCCGCTGGTTGCGGTGACGCTGGCGCTTTCCACCTACGCGGTCATTCCCTTCGCCGATGGCTGGGTTGTCGCCAATATCAATGTCGGCATTCTCTACATCTTCGCGATTTCGTCGCTTGAAGTGTACGGCATCATCATGGGCGGCTGGGCTTCGAACTCGAAATATCCCTTCCTCGGAGCGCTGCGTTCTGCTGCGCAGATGGTGTCCTATGAAGTCTCGATCGGCCTCGTCATCGTCACCGTTCTGCTCTGCGTCGGCTCGTTGAACCTGACGGACATCGTGCTTGCCCAGAAGACCGGCCTCGGTACGATGCTCGGCCTGCCGCCATCGTTCCTCGACTGGCACTGGCTGTCGCTGTTCCCGATGTTCATCGTGTTCTTCATTTCGGGCCTTGCCGAAACCAACCGTCCGCCCTTCGACCTTCCGGAAGCGGAGTCGGAGCTGGTCGCCGGTCACATGGTCGAATACGGCTCCACGCCCTACATGATGTTCATGCTCGGCGAATATGCTGCGATCGTCCTGATCTGCTGCCTGACGACGATCTTGTTCATGGGCGGCTGGCTGCCGATCGTGGATGTATGGTTCCTGAACTGGGTTCCGGGCATCGTCTGGTTCGCGCTGAAGGGCTGCATGGTCTTCTTCATGATCGCTCTCACCAAGGCATTCGTTCCGCGTTACCGTTATGACCAGCTCATGCGTCTTGGCTGGAAGGTGTTCCTGCCGCTGTCGCTCGCCATGGTCGTTATTGTTGCATTCGTATTGAAGCTGACGGGGTGGGCCGGTTGATGTCTGAACTCCTCGCTCAAAGATCTGGAGACTGAGATGGCAAGCCTCTCCCAAGCCGTCAACTCGCTGTTCCTCAAGGAATTCGTCGGCGCGATCCTGCTGACGATGCGCCACTTCTTCAAACAGAAGGCGACGATCAATTATCCTTTCGAAAAGGGTCCGGTCTCGCCGCGCTTCCGTGGTGAACACGCGTTGCGTCGTTATCCGAACGGTGAAGAACGCTGCATCGCCTGCAAGCTGTGTGAAGCGATCTGTCCTGCCCAGGCGATCACCATCGAAGCCGGTCCGCGCCGCAATGACGGCACCCGCCGCACGGTGCGTTACGATATCGACATGGTGAAGTGCATTTATTGCGGTTTCTGCCAGGAAGCCTGCCCGGTCGATGCCATCGTCGAAGGCCCGAACTTCGAATTCGCGACGGAAACCCGCGAGGAGCTTTATTTCGACAAGCAGAAGCTTCTCGACAATGGCGACCGCTGGGAGCGTGAAATCGCACGCAACCTCGCACTGGATGCGCCTTACCGTTAAGGTGCAACCGTCTTTCCGGGGGCGACCCCGGAGAGCGATGAAAAGTAAAATGCCTGCGCGGTTTTCGCCGGCGGGGACGAAACGGGTGAGGGGCCTTCGAGCCATCTTTGCCCGATGAGGACAAGAAGGCACCAACATGGGTCTGCACGCTGTATTCTTTTATATATTCGCTTTCGTCGCCGTGGCGTCTGCGTTCATGGTCATCGCATCGAAGAACCCTGTTCATTCGGTGCTGTTTCTGATTTTGACCTTCTTCAACGCGGCCGCGCTGTTCCTGCTGACGGGCGCCGAATTCCTCGGCATGATCCTGCTGGTGGTTTATGTCGGCGCGGTGGCGGTGCTGTTCCTCTTCGTCGTGATGATGCTGGACGTGGATTTTGCCGAGCTGCGCTCCGGGGTGCTGCAATATGCACCTGTCGGCGCGCTGATCGGCGTCATCCTGGCTGCGGAACTGATCGTTGTGGTCGGCGGCAGCATGCTGAACCCGATTGCGGCAAAGTCCATCACTATGCCCATCCCGCCAGTGACCGAACGCACCAATACGGCCGCACTCGGCGATGTGCTCTATACCAATTACGTCTACTTCTTCCAGCTCGCCGGTCTCGTGCTGCTGGTGGCCATGATCGGCGCCATCGTGCTGACCCTGCGTCATCGCACCGACATCAAGCGGCAGGATATCTCCACGCAGGTTGGCCGCGACCCGAAGACCGCCGTTACCACGGTCAAGGTCAAGCCGGGTCAGGGCATCTGAAGGCGAACGGATCCAAGGAAACAGAATATGGAAATCGGTCTTTCCCACTACCTGACGGTCAGCGCCATCCTCTTCACGATCGGCGTCTTCGGCATCTTCCTCAACCGGAAGAACGTCATCGTCATCCTGATGTCGATCGAGCTTATCCTGCTGGCGGTCAACATCAACATGGTGGCGTTCTCGGCGTTCCTGAACGATATCGTCGGCCAGGTCTTCGCTTTGTTCATTCTGACCGTTGCGGCCGCCGAAGCGGCCATCGGTCTTGCAATACTCGTTGTCTTCTACCGCAACCGCGGATCGATCGCCGTCGAAGACGTCAATATGATGAAGGGCTGATAAGGCTATGATCTACAAGGCTATCGTCTTTCTTCCCCTGATCGGCTTCCTGATCGCCGGCCTGTTTGGCCGCTCCATCGGCGCCAAGGCTTCGGAATATGTCACCACCGGTCTGATGATCGTGGTCGCCATTCTCTCGTGGATCGTCTTCTTCTCCGTCGCGCTCGCCCATGGCGAGCCGGGCGAGGTGATCAAGGTCACCGTGCTGCGCTGGATCCAGTCCGGCGGCATTGATGTCGAATGGGCATTCCGCATCGATACGCTGACGGCCGTCATGTTCGTCGTGGTCAACACGGTCTCGACGCTCGTGCACCTCTATTCGATCGGATACATGCATCACGATCCGCATCGTCCGCGCTTCTTCGCCTATCTGTCGCTCTTCACCTTCGCCATGCTGATGCTGGTGACTTCAGACAACCTGCTGCAGATGTTCTTCGGCTGGGAAGGCGTGGGTCTGGCGTCGTACCTGCTGATCGGTTTCTGGTTCAAGAAGCCGTCCGCTTCTGCCGCTGCGATGAAGGCCTTCATCGTCAACCGCGTTGGCGACTTCGGCTTCATTCTCGGCATTGGCGGCGTGTTCGTGCTGTTCGGCTCGATCAATTTCGAAACGATCTTCGCTGCCGCCGCGACCTATCTGCCGGCTGAGGGTGCTGCTTCCACTGATACGGTCATCAACCTGTTCGGTATGCATCTGGACAAGGCCAATGCGATGACCGGCGTCTGCCTGCTGCTCTTCATGGGCGCGATGGGTAAGTCGGCGCAGTTCCTGCTGCACACCTGGCTTCCGGACGCGATGGAAGGCCCGACCCCGGTGTCTGCCCTCATTCACGCCGCAACCATGGTCACCGCCGGTGTCTTCCTCGTCGCTCGCATGTCGCCGCTGTTCGAACTGTCGCACGATGCCTTGACCGTCGTGACGCTGATTGGCGCGATCACCGCCTTCTTTGCGGCAACCGTCGGCCTCGTGCAGAACGACATCAAGCGCGTGATTGCCTACTCGACCTGCTCGCAGCTCGGTTACATGTTCGTGGCGCTCGGCGTCGGTGCTTATGGCGCTGCCGTGTTCCACCTCTTCACGCACGCCTTCTTCAAGGCGCTCTTGTTCCTGTGCGCCGGCTCGGTCATCCATGCCGTCGATGGCGAGCAGGACATGCGTTACATGGGCGGCCTGCGCAAGCATATCCCCATCACCTTCTGGACCATGACTGTCGGCACTCTGGCGCTGACCGGCGTTGGTATTCCGGGCACGATGATCGGTTTTGCCGGCTTCTTCTCGAAGGACGTCATCATCGAATCCGCTTATGCGTCGCACTCGGTTCTGTCGGGCTTCGCCTTCACGCTGCTGGTCATCGCCGCGCTGTTCACCAGCTTCTATTCCTGGCGTCTGGCCTTCATGACCTTCTTCGGCAAGCCACGCGCTTCTGCCGACGTCATGCACCATGTGCACGAATCGCCGATGGTCATGCTGATCCCGCTCTTCATCCTCACCGTCGGCGCGATCTTTGCCGGTGTTGCCTTCGAAGGTTATTTCTTCGGCCACGAATATGCCGAGTTCTGGAAGGGCGCTCTGTTCACACTTCCGGAAAACGAGATCCTCGAAGAGTTCCACCACGTTCCGCTGTGGGTGAAGTGGAGTCCGTTCGTCGCAATGACGCTTGGTTTCGTGACCGCCTGGTACATGTACATCAAGTCGCCCGAGACGCCGAAGCGTCTGGCAGCGACCCATCGTGGCCTCTACCAGTTCCTTCTGAACAAGTGGTATTTCGACGAACTCTATGACTTCCTCTTCGTTCGTTCCGCAAAGGCGCTCGGCCGCTTCCTGTGGAAGAAGGGCGACGTCGCCGTCATCGACCATTACGGACCGAACGGCATTGCAGCGCGTGTGGTTGACGTGACCAACCGCATGGTCCGCCTGCAATCCGGTTACCTCTATCACTATGCCTTTGCGATGCTGATCGGCATCGCGGCGCTTGTCACCTGGATGATGCTCGGGAGTGCCCTCTGATGACCGATTGGCCCATTCTTTCAACGGTCACCTTTCTGCCGCTCGTCGGCGTGGTGCTCTTGCTTCTGACGAATGAGAACGGCCCCTATGGTCGCCGCAACATTCTCAACGTCTCGCTGCTGACGACCGTTTTCACCTTCATCGTGTCGCTGTTCATCTGGATCGGTTTCGACAATTCGAACCCCGGTTTCCAGATGGTCGAAAAGCATCAGTGGTTCGGCAACATCGCCGCCTATCATCTGGGCGTCGACGGCATCTCCATGCTCTTCGTCATCCTCACCACCTTCCTCATGCCGTTCTGCGTGCTGGCAAGCTGGGATTCGATCGGGAAGCGCATCAAGGAATACATGATCGCCTTCCTGCTTCTGGAAGTCGTCATGATCGGCGTCTTTGTCGCGCTGGATACCGTTCTCTTCTACGTCTTCTTCGAAGCGACGCTGATCCCGATGTTCATCATCATCGGCGTGTGGGGCGGCAAGGATCGCGTTTACGCCTCCTACAAGTTCTTCCTCTACACGCTGCTTGGCTCGGTTCTGACCATGCTCGCCATCATGGCCATGTATTGGCAGGCCGGCACGACCGATATGACGGAACTGCTGAAATACGGCTTCCCGGCGGGAATGCAGACCTGGCTGTGGCTTGCCTGTTTCGCCGCCTTCTCGGTCAAGATGCCGATGTGGCCGGTGCACACCTGGCTGCCGGATGCCCACGTTCAGGCTCCGACCGCGGGTTCGGTCATTCTGGCCGGCGTCATGCTGAAGCTCGGCGGTTACGGTTTCATCCGCTTCTCGCTGTCGATGTTCCCCTTAGCGTCGGACTATTTCGCACCCTTCGTCTTCACGCTGTCGGTTCTTGCCATCATCTACACCTCGCTGGTGGCGATGATGCAGGACGACATCAAGAAGTTGATCGCCTATTCCTCCGTTGCCCACATGGGTTATGTGACCATGGGCATCTTTGCCGCCAACGTTCAGGGCGTGCAGGGCGCGATCTTCCAGATGCTGTCGCACGGTATCGTGTCGGGCGCACTCTTCCTCTGCGTCGGCGTTGTTTATGACCGTCTCCATACCCGCGAGATCGCGGCCTATGGCGGCCTCGTCAACAACATGCCGAAATATGCCGTGGCCTTCATGATCTTCACCATGGCCAATGTCGGTCTGCCCGGCACGTCCGGCTTCATCGGTGAATTCCTGACGTTGATCGGTGTCTTCCGCGCCAACACGCTGGTCGCACTCTTTGCCGCCACCGGTGTTATCCTCTCGGCCGCTTATGCGCTGTGGCTCTATCGCCGCGTGATCTTCGGTGCGCTGGAAAAGGAAAGCCTGAAGAGCCTGCTCGATCTGTCGACCCGCGAGAAGGTCATCCTTTATCCGCTGGTCGTGCTGACGATCTTCTTCGGTGTCTATCCGGCACCGGTGTTCGATGCGACAGCCGCATCGGTCGATCTTCTGGTAAACAACTATTCGGCTGCACTGCAGGCGGCGCAAAATGTTGCGCTCTCTATGAATTGACGACAGGACCCGTTGGACATGACCGCTGAAATCCTTTTTGCCAGTCTGCACATTGCGACGCCCGAGCTGATCCTTGCGGTCGGCGCGCTGGCGCTGCTCATGATTGGCGTCTTCTCGGGCGACAAGTCGACAACGACGGTCACCGGCCTTGCCGTTGCCCTCCTGCTCGTCGTCGGTCTCTGGATCATCTTTGCCCCCGCTTCGGGCGTGGCCTTCGGCGGTGTCTACATCGCCGATGCCTTCGGTAATTTCATGAAGGTGCTGGCGCTGATCGGCTCCATCACCGCCATGATCCTGGCCGTCGGCCAGGGCCGTTTCGAACCCATCGGCCGTTTCGAATATCCGGTGCTGCTGGTGCTCGCGACGCTCGGCATCCTGCTGATGATCTCGGCCAATAACCTGATCTCGCTCTACATGGCGCTGGAACTGCAGTCGCTGGCGCTTTACGTCGTCTGCGCCATCAACCGTGAGAGCCTGCGCTCCACGGAAGCAGGCCTGAAGTATTTCGTGCTCGGCGCGCTGTCTTCCGGCATGCTGCTTTACGGCATGTCGCTGGTCTATGGTTTCACCGGCAATACCGGATTCACCGAAATCGCGCAGGTTCTGGCATCGGAAACCCGTTCGCTCGGCCTCGTCTTCGGTCTGGTCTTCGTTCTCGCCGGTCTGGCGTTTAAGATTTCCGCTGTGCCGTTCCATATGTGGACGCCGGATGTTTATGAAGGCGCACCGACCCCGGTAACGGCCTTCCTGTCGGCTGCACCGAAGATCGGCGCCATGGCGATCCTCGTTCGCATTGTCATCGAGGCGTTCCAGCCGGTCTTCGCCGACTGGCAGCAGATCGTCGTGTTCATCTCCATCGCCTCCATGTTGCTCGGCTCTTTTGCCGCGATCGGTCAGAAGAACATCAAGCGCCTGATGGCTTATTCTTCGATCGGTCACATGGGTTATGCGCTGGTCGGTCTTGCTGCGGGCACTGAAGCCGGTGTTGCTGGCGTCATTCTCTACATGACCATCTACATGGTCATGACGCTCGGCACCTTCGCCTGCATTCTCTCCATGCGCCGCAAGGAGATCGGCAATGTCGAAACCGTCGAGGATTTGGCCGGTCTGTCGTCCTCCAACCCCTTCATGGCGGTTGTTCTGACCATCCTGATGTTCTCGCTTGCCGGTATTCCGCCGCTCGCCGGCTTCTTCGGCAAGTACTACGTCTTCCTGGCCGCCATCGAAGCGAAGCTCTATCCGCTCGCCATCATCGGTGTGATCGGCTCGGTCGTCGGCGCTTATTATTATATCCGCGTCGTCAAGGTCATGTGGTTCGATGAGGCCAAGGACAAATTTGAGCGTCCGTCGGGTGAATTGAAGGTGGTTTACGCGCTTTCGGCTCTCTTCACCGTCGCCTTCATCGTCTTCGGCGGTGCGCTTGGCAACGCCGTCACTGCTGCGGCGAAGACCTTCTTTTGAGCAATACACGAAGGAATACGGGCCGGATGTCCATCGATGATATCAGGCACGAGGCGATGGCGGAAACGCCATCGACCAATCTGGAATGTTTCGCTCGGGCGCGGGCGGGTGATGGCGGCAACCTGTGGGTTACCGCCATCCGCCAGACCGGCGGCCGCGGCCGCCGTGGCAGGCCCTGGGTTTCGGAACCCGGAAATCTTTACGCTTCGCTTCTTCTGATCGATCCCGCACCGATGGAACGCATCGGCTCCCTGCCGCTCGCTTTTGCGCTGGCTGTCTATCGCGCCATTCGCGCGGTGCTGCCGCCGGGTGGTGAAGCGCTTGAAATCAAATGGCCGAACGATGTGCTGATCGGCCGCCGCAAGACCTGCGGCATTCTGATGGAAGCGGAGCTTTTGCCTGACGGCCGGCGCGCCATCGTCATCGGCATTGGTATCAATATCGCCCATAAGCCGGATAACCCGCTTTATCCCGTTACGATGCTGTCAGAACATGGTGCGTCTTGCTCGCCCGATGAACTGTTTGCACATCTCTTCCGTGAGACGGCCGAGGTTCTGCGCGAATGGGATGAGGGCAGGGGCGTATCTGGCATCATTGCCAGCTGGCGGGCAGCGGCCTGCGGTATTGGTGAACATATCACCGTCAATTTCCCTGACCGTTCGATTGGCGGGCGTTTTGTCGGCATTGATGATAATGGTTATCTGCTGCTGGATGAGGACGAGGGCGCAAGACGCTCGATCGCCGCCGGCGATGTGTTTTTCGGATGAGGTGAACGGTGATGGCTGAAAGGCCGCGCCGAACCCTGTCCCAGAGGTTGGAGCTTTCCTGCGGCTCATGAAATGCAGGGTGACAAACCGGTTCCGCATCGGCCCGGTCGATCAGATGGTTCAACAGGTCCGATGCTTGAGAGAGCGGCGGGCACGGCCAATTGCCGTTGCCTGCGCGCTTTCGTGAATGGATAAGAAAAACAATGGCTAAACAGGACGAACTGGTCTTTGTGCCGCTCGGCGGCGTGGGTGAAATCGGGATGAATCTGGCGCTTTACGGCTACGGGCCGGCAAGCAAGCGCGAATGGATCATGGTGGATTGCGGCGTGACCTTTGCCGGTCTCGATCTTCCTGGTGTCGATCTCGTGCTGCCCGATATCAGTTACATCGCCGAGCAGAAAAAGAACCTCAAGGGCATCATCATCACCCATGCCCATGAGGATCATTATGGCGCGCTGAACGATCTGTGGCCCGGCCTCAATGTGCCGGTCTATGCCTCGCCATTCACGGCCGGCATGCTGGAGGCGAAGCGCGCCTATGAGGGCACGCGCGCTGAAATTCCGGTGACGATCTTCAAGGCTGGTGACCGGATCAACGTTGGCCCCTTTGAAATCGAAGCCGTTGGCGTCAACCATTCTATACCGGAGCCGATGTCGCTGGTCATCCGCACACCGCTCGGCAATGTCATCCACACCGGTGACTGGAAGATCGACGAAGCGCCGTCGCTTGGGCCGTTGACGGATGAAGCCCGCTTCCGCGCCATCGGTGAAGAGGGCGTGTTGGCACTGATGTGCGACAGCACCAATTCACTGCGCGATGGCGTGTCGCCCTCCGAACACGAGGTGTCCGAAGGCCTGCGTCAGATCATCGAAAATGCTGAAGGCCGCGTTGCCGTTACCACCTTCTCCTCGAACGTCGGGCGCATCCGCTCGATTGCGCAGGCTGCGGAAGCTGCCGGCCGCGAGGTGCTGCTGCTCGGCTCGTCACTGAAGCGCGTCGTCAACGTCTCGCAGGATCTCGGCATTATGGAAGGCATCAAGCCGTTCCTCGCTGAAGATGAATTCGGCTATATTCCGCGTGATCGTGTGGTGCTGATCCTGACCGGTTCGCAGGGCGAACCGCGTGCAGCGCTCGCCAAGCTTTCCCGCGACGAGATGCGCAATGTGGCGCTCGCGTCGGGAGATACTGTCGTCTTTTCCTCACGCGCCATTCCCGGCAACGAAAAGGCGATCATCGAGATCAAGAACGGCCTGATCGAACAGGGCGTGCACATTGTCACGGACAATGAGGCGTTGGTGCATGTGTCCGGCCATCCGCGCCGCAACGAGCTTCTGCGGATGTATGAATGGACGAAGCCGCAGATCGTCGTGCCCGTCCATGGCGAGGCGGCGCATCTGGTGGCGCAGAAGGAACTGGCCGAACAAGCCGGTATTTCGCAGGTGCCGAAGGTGCGCAACGGCAACGTTCTGCGCCTTGCGCCGGGTCCTGCGGAAGTCATCAATGACGTCCCGCACGGCCGCGTCTTCAAGGACGGCAATCTCGTCGGTGACATGGACGAAATGGGCATCAGCAACCGCCGCAAGCTGTCCTTTGCCGGCCATGTCGCCGTCAACGTCGTGCTGGATAGCCGTTACGACTTCCTCGGCGATCCCGACGTCGTGCCTTTCGGCCTGCCGGAATTCGACGACGAGGATGAGGCGATGGAAGACACGCTTTATGATGCTGTACTCGGCGCCGTCGAGAGCATTCCGCGCGCCCGGCGCAAGGACCTCGCACTGCTGCGCGAATCGGTGCGCCGCGCCGTGCGCGCCGCTGCCAATCAGAGCTGGGGCAAAAAGCCGATCGTGACGGTTTTCGTGACCAAGGTCTGAGCGGGTAGCTTCCCGGCAATCGGCCTGGGCGTCTGCCTCTTCTCCATCGATTTCTGGGCCGCGCCGCAAAGCGCGGCTCTTCTTTTTTCTTTCGGCTTTCTTGCGGAGAAGTGATTCCGATCTGCGGATGAATGCGTTACAAGAACCCCATTGTGCAGGAGGATCACATGCCGCTTCTTTCGGTCTTCGCCGTTTATTTCATCGTCTGGTGGACGGTGCTCTTCATCGTGCTGCCGATTGGCCTACGTACTCAGGATGAGGAGGGCGATGTGGCGCTGGGCACGGTCGCCAGTGCGCCTTCAAGGTTCAGAGGTGGGCGGATCGTTTTGTGGACCACCCTGATCTCGGCCCTGATCTGTGGGCTCTGGTACGGTGGGACCTGGTGGTTCGGCGTCAGTCTTGACGATCTTCCGAGAATTATTCCTGTTTTCGATTGAAAAGTTGCACAGACAATCGCCATTCCGCGCGCATCCGTACGCTCAGACTGACGGCGATTTGCCGCGGATATGACCGATGTTCTGTCATATGGATGTCATATCCGTCGTGCACACAGCAGGAACATTCCGGTGCCTGATTCAACGCCATAATTTTACCGGAATATCGCTATGAGCGTGCTTCTTTGTGCAGAAGCAAAAAAAAACAAGGCCTTTCAGCCTTGTTTTCCAGGTTTCGCGTGATCTGTAACCGTTGCCGGGGCTGCGAACGAGCGCGCCTAAGATCTGATCCTCCCAAGACTGACCGCGAAAATGACAAGAATTTAAACTTCCTGCCTCTTTTGTAAGCTAAGGCTAGCTCAAACCCCCATGCTTGTCATCTCATTTTTTGCATATTTGTTACAGTCGGCAAAAAATTCTCTGTGGTGCAATTTGTCGCACCGGATCAAGAATATTATTCCGATCAAAGCGTTTTGACGCGAATTAGCTATCGCGAAAATACCTTGAAATGGCCTTTATCGCTCTTTTCATGGCGGGTTTTCATCTGGGCCGGAAACGGCTATATCCGGCGCCAATATCCCTCTATTCGGGGCGATTCCCGCGCCTGTGGCGCTGTCGTCCGCATCAATGGAAGCCGTCATGCGTCTCAGCCGTTACTTTTTGCCCATCCTGAAGGAAAATCCCAAGGAAGCGGAGATCGTTTCTCACCGCCTTATGCTGCGCGCCGGCATGATCCGGCAGCAATCGGCTGGCATCTATTCCTGGCTGCCGCTCGGTAAGCGTGTGCTGGACAAGGTGAACAGGATCATCCGCCAGGAGCAGGATCGTTCCGGCGCCATCGAGCTTCTGATGCCGACGCTGCAGACCGCCGAGCTCTGGCAGGAGAGCGGTCGTTACGATGACTACGGCAAGGAAATGCTGCGCATCAAGGACCGCCAGGACCGCCAGATGCTCTATGGCCCCACCAATGAGGAGATGATCACCGACATCTTTCGTTCCTATGTGAAGTCCTACAAGAACCTGCCGCTGAACCTCTATCATATCCAGCTGAAGTTCCGCGACGAGGTGCGTCCGCGTTTCGGCACCATGCGTTCGCGCGAGTTCCTGATGAAGGACGCCTATTCCTTCGACCTTACCAAGGAAGACGCGATCCATTCCTATAACAAGATGTTCGTGGCTTACCTGCGCACCTTCGAGCGCCTTGGCCTTCGCGCTATTCCCATGCGCGCCGATACCGGCCCGATCGGCGGCAACCACAGCCATGAATTCATCATTCTGGCCGATACCGGCGAATCCGAAGTCTTCTGCCACAAGAGCTTCCTCGACCGCGCGATTCCCGCTGAAAACACCAATTTCGACGATGTCACAGCCTTGCAGGGCGTATTCGACGAGTGGACGGCCGATTATGCCGCCACGTCCGAAATGCATGACGAAGCGGCATATAACGCCATTCCCGAAGGCGAGCGCCTTTCTGCGCGCGGCATTGAAGTTGGCCACATCTTCTATTTCGGCACCAAATATTCCGAGCCGATGGGCGCGAAAGTGCAGGGTAAGGATGGCAAGGAACACCCTGTCCACATGGGTTCTTATGGTATCGGACCGACACGCCTTGTTCCCGCCATCATTGAAGCATCGCATGACGAGAATGGAATCATCTGGCCGGCCTCGGTCGCTCCTTTCGACGTCGTGATCATCAATATGAAGGCTGGAGATGCGGCCTGCGATGCGGCTTGTGAAAAGCTGTATTATCAGCTCTCCAACGCCGGCAAGGATGTTCTCTACGACGATACGGACGACCGTGCTGGCCAGAAATTCGCGACTGCCGATCTGATTGGCGTGCCTTTGCAGATCATCGTCGGGCCGCGTTCGGTCGCGAATGGCGAAGTCGAAGTCAAGGATCGCAAGACCGGCGAGCGGGAAACCGTGACGATCGAGGCGGCGATGAACAGGGTGCTCGGCTAAAAGCGAGCGGAAGACGGAGCGGCTTCACGCGAAGTCCGCTCCGGTTTTCGTAAGACAGATGCCGTGGAAATGTAGGCCGGTTTTCGGAAAAGACCGGCCTTATAGTTTGAGATCAGGGAGACGACATGGCACAAGCCGAGGCTGACAAGGGTGCGGCTGTTTCAGCCGGGGCAAAGACTGCTCGGCCGTTTTCTGCTTTTGAACGTATGGTGGCATGGCGTTATCTGCGGTCGCGGCGCAAGGAAGCCTTCATCTCCGTCATCGCCGGTTTCTCTTTCGTCGGCATTATGCTGGGTGTGGCGACGCTGATCATCGTCATGGCCGTCATGAACGGGTTCCGCACGGAGCTGATTTCCCGCATTCTCGGCATCAACGGACATATGATCGTTCAGCCGATCGACCAGCCCTTCAATAATTATGATGAGCTGGCGAAGAAATTCGCAGCCGTTCCGGGCGTCACCATGGCTCTGCCGCTGGTGGAGGGCCAGACGTTGGCCTCCGGGCGCGGCGGTGCGGGTTCCGGCGCTCTGGTGCGCGGTGTGCGCCAGGAGGATATCGACAAGGTCAAGGAAGTCGCCACCAACATCAAGACCGGCGACCTCGTCGGCTTCATGGCGGGTGACGGCGTTCTCGTCGGCTCCAGGCTCGCCGCCCAGCTGGGTGTTACGGCGGGTGACGATATCACCCTCATATCACCGGAGGGTGACGTGACCCCGATGGGCGTCAATCCGCGCGTCAAATCTTACAAGATATCAGGCGTCTTCGAGATCGGCATGTCGGAATATGACGCGTCGATGATCTATATGCCTCTGTCCGAAGCCCAGCTTTATTTCAATGCCGAAGGCCTCGTGCAGTCTATCGAGCTTTATGTGAGCCGCCCGGATGATGTCGATGGCATCCGGCCGCTGGTGGAGCAGGCGGCCGAAAGGCAGGTCTACATTACCGACTGGAGGCAGCGGAACCAGACCTTCTTCTCCGCCCTGCAGGTGGAAAGAAACGTGATGTTCATGATTCTCACGCTCATCGTTCTGGTGGCGGCGCTGAACATCATCTCCGGCCTCATCATGCTGGTGAAGGACAAGGGCAGCGATATCGCCATTCTGCGTACCATGGGCGCAAGCTCCGGCTCCGTGATGCGCATCTTCTTCATGACGGGGGCTGCCATCGGCACGGTCGGCACCTTTGCCGGCGTGGCGCTCGGTGTCATCGTCTGCCTGAACGTGGAATCGATCCGGCAGTTCTTCTCATGGGTATCGGGCACAGTGCTGTTTGACCCGCAGCTTTATTTCCTGAGCCAGCTACCGGCCGAAATGGATTTGAGCGAGACCATCACCGTCGTCATCATGGCGCTGACCCTTTCTTTCCTGGCAACGATCTTTCCAGCCTGGCGGGCTTCCAAGCTCGATCCGGTGCAGGCCCTGCGTTACGAATAAGGACCGCTTCGCAATATGGCAAAAAAAACAGTGCTGCGGCTCACCGGCGTCGAGAGAACCTATGGTCAGGGCGAGACGTCGCTTTCCATTCTGCGCAAGGCCGATTTTGAATTGAAAAGCGGTGAGATGGTGGCGTTGGTCGCCCCTTCGGGCACTGGCAAATCGACGCTGCTGCATCTGGCAGGGTTGCTGGAACATCCCGATGCAGGCGAGGTCTATATTAACGGCGCGCCCTGCAACGGCCTGCCGGATGAAACGCGCACCGCGATCCGCCGCAGCGATATCGGTTTCGTCTATCAGTTCCATCACCTCCTGCCGGAATTCTCGGCAGTGGAAAATGTGATGATGCCGCAGCTCATTGCCGGTCTCACGCAGGCGGAGGCCCGCAAGCGTGCAAGCGCGCTGCTAGACTATATGCGCGTGGGGCATCGCGGCGAACACCGTCCAGCCGAACTCTCGGGCGGTGAACAGCAGCGTGTCGCCATTGCCCGCGCTGTCGCCAACGCGCCTCTCCTGCTGCTCGCCGACGAGCCGACCGGCAATCTAGATCCGGAAACCGCGCATTACGTATTCGACGCGCTGGAGGCACTGGTGCGACAATCCGGCCTCGCAGCGCTGATTGCCACCCACAATCATGAACTTGCCGCCCGCATGGACAGACGCGTGACGCTGGCCGACGGCAAGATCGTCGATTTCTGAACTGGCAAACCGATCCATCCGGTGCTTCCCAGAGAACACCGGTTCTCCCCATTTGAATTTTTTCCGAACCCGGCGGTGTTTTACCTCCGGGTTTTTTCGTTTTGGAGTCAGTGGCTTGCTGTTCCCCACGCGGGAACCGAAGGCGATTCTGCCGCATTGGCAAGAGGAATATCGCCAGAACCCTGTTGACAATCGAACAAAATGAGAACAAAATTGGAACATAACGAGTAAGGAGAGACCAATGACTGATTTCATCCGTGACGTTGCTGCTTTCGCTTCCATCGCTGTCTTTGTTGCCAGCTTTTCGGTGATCCTCACCGCCCTGTGAAGAAGACACCGGCGCAGAAGCCTGTATGGACGCCGCAAAGCGGTGGACATTAAGCGCCGGAAATCGGAAAATCGCCCTCGTGATTCAGAGTGACAGGATGATGATATGGGCGATGCGGTTATGCGTGGAGAGATCTCTGGCGAAACGTTGAAGACGCCCGGTTTTGTCCATCTGCGGGTTCATTCCGCTTATTCCCTGCTTGAGGGGGCCTTGCCCCTCAAGAAAATCATGTCCAAGGCCGTCGCGGACGATCAACCGGCCATTGCCATTACCGATACCAACAATCTTTTCGTCGCGCTGGAATTTTCCGAAAAGGCGCGGGACGAGGGTCTGCAGCCGATCATTGGCTGCCAGCTGTCCATCGACATGCAGGATGCGGCGGAGGATCGCCGCAACCACAACAGCCATCTTCAGAAACTTCCCGCCATCGTTCTCCTTGCCGCCAATGCGGAAGGCTATGAGCGGCTGGTGGATCTCGTCAGCCGCGCCTATCTGGACGGTGAGGGCGGCAGCCATTCCGTGCATATTACCCGCGCATGGCTGGAGGAGGCCTCCAATGCCGGCCTCATAGCGCTCACCGGCGCAACCGGTGGCCCTGTCGATATGGCGTTGAAGGAAGGCCACGCCGCGCAGGCGAAAGAGCGGCTGCTGACGCTGAAGTCACTCTTTGGTGATAGGCTTTATATCGAATTGCAGCGCCAGTCCGGTTACGACCGTTCCCATGAGCGGCGCCTGATTGGTCTGGCTTACGAACACGATATTCCACTCGTTGCCACCAACGAGGCGTTCTTCCCCTCCAAGGCCGACTACGAGGCGCATGATGCGTTGATGGCAGTGGCGCATAACGCCATCGTGTCCGATGACAGCCGGTTCCGCCTGACACCCGATCACTACCTCAAAAGCCGTGACGAGATGACGGCGCTGTTTGCCGATCTTCCCGAGGCGCTGGAGAACACCGTCGAGATCGCGCTCCGATGCTCCTATGTGCTGAAAAAGCGCGGGCCGATCCTGCCGCGTTTCACCGGCGCCAGCGACGATCCGGAAGCGGCCGAGCTGGCCGAAACCGAGGAACTGCGCCGACAGGCGGTGGAGGGGCTGGATCAGCGGCTTGCCGCGCTCGGCATGGCGCCCGGTTATACGGAACAGGAGTATCGCGACAGACTGGATTTCGAACTCGGCGTCATCTCGCGCATGAAGTTCCCCGGTTACTTCCTGATTGTTGCCGACTTCATCAAATGGGCCAAGCAGCATGATATTCCAGTTGGGCCGGGCCGCGGTTCGGGTGCGGGCTCGCTCGTCGCTTATGCGCTGACCATTACCGATGTCGATCCGCTGCGCTTCTCGTTGCTGTTCGAACGCTTTCTCAATCCCGAACGTGTTTCGATGCCCGACTTCGATATCGACTTTTGCCAGGATCGCCGCGAAGAGGTGATCCGCTACGTGCAGGCCAAATATGGCCGGGAGCAGGTGGCGCAGATCATCACCTTCGGTTCGTTGCAGGCGCGCGCGGCCCTGCGCGACGTTGGCCGCGTGCTGGAAATGCCCTATGGGCAGGTGGACAAGATTTGCAAGCTGGTGCCCAACAACCCGGCCAATCCGACACCCCTGTCGAAAGCGATCGAGGAAGAGCCGCGCCTGCAGGAGGAGGCGGACAAGGAGCCGGTCGTCGCCCGCCTCCTGGATATCGCCCAGAAGATCGAAGGACTTTACCGTCACGCCTCCACCCATGCCGCCGGTATCGTCATCGGTGACCGACCGCTCTCCAAGCTGGTGCCGATGTATCGCGATCCGCGATCCGATATGCCGGTTACGCAGTTCAACATGAAATGGGTGGAAAGCGCGGGCCTCGTCAAATTCGACTTTCTCGGCTTGAAGACGCTGACCGTGCTGAAGGTCGCCGTCGATTTTGTCGCCAAGCGCGGCATCGAGGTCGATCTCGCGGCCATTCCGCTGGACGACGCCAAAACCTACGAGATGTTGTCGCGGGGCGAAACCATCGGCGTGTTCCAGGTGGAAAGTGCGGGCATGCGCAAAGCGCTGATCGGCATGCGACCGGACTGCATCGAGGACATCATCGCGCTGGTGGCGCTTTATCGCCCCGGACCGATGGAAAACATCCCGGTCTACAACGCCCGCAAACATGGCGAGGAGGAGCTGGAATCGATCCACCCGACCATCGACCATCTGCTCAAGGAAACGCAGGGCGTTATCGTCTATCAGGAACAGGTGATGCAGATCGCTCAGGTCCTCTCCGGTTATTCGCTCGGCGAAGCCGATCTTCTGCGCCGCGCCATGGGCAAGAAGATCAAGGAGGAGATGGACAAGCAGCGCGAGCGTTTCGTCGACGGAGCCATCAAGAACGGCGTCTCTAAGCCGCAGGCCAACACCATCTTCGACCTGCTGGCAAAATTCGCCAATTACGGCTTCAACAAGAGCCACGCCGCGGCCTACGCGATCGTGTCCTACCAGACCGCCTATATGAAGGCGCATTATCCGGTGGAGTTCCTGGCGGCCTCCATGACGCTCGATATGGCGAACACGGAAAAGCTCAACGATTTCCGTCAGGATGCGGGCCGCCTTGGCATCGAGGTCGTGGCGCCTTCGGTGCAGACGTCGTTCCGGCAATTCGAAACGGGTGAGAACCGCATCTATTATTCGCTCGCCGCCATCAAGGGCGTGGGCGAGGGGGCGGTGGAGCACATCGTCCAGGTACGCGACGGCAAGCCGTTCACGAGCCTTGAGGATTTCTGCCTGCGCATCGATCCCAAGCAGATCAACCGGCGTGTGCTGGAAAGCCTGATTAATGCGGGCGCCTTCGATTGTTTCGGCCGCGACCGCGCCGAACTGATCGGCGGGCTGGACCGCATTATCGGTTATGCGCAGATGGCACAGAATAACCGCACCATTGGACAATCGGACATGTTCGGCTCCGGTAGCGGAAGCGGGCCGGAAAAACTGGTTCTTCCGGCCTTCCAGCCCTGGCTTGCCTCCGAAAAGCTGCTGCGCGAGTATCAGGTGCTCGGTTTTTACCTCACCGCCCATCCGCTCGATACCTATCGCCCCGTGCTGGAAAAGCTGCGGGTGCAGAATTTCGCCGATTTTTCCGCCGCGGTGAAACAGGGCGCGACTGCCGGGCGTCTGGCCGGCACCGTGACCGGCAAGCAGGAGCGCAAAACCCGCACCGGCAACAAGATGGGCATCGTCACCTTCTCGGACGCGTCGGGCCAATATGAGGCGGTGCTGTTTTCCGAAGGACTCGGCCAGTTCCGCGATCTGCTCGAAGTCGGCAAATCGCTGGTCATCACCGTGCAGGCAGAAGAACGCCCCGAAGGTATCGGCCTGCGTATCCAGACGGCGCAGTCGCTGGAAGAAAAATCCGTGCAGATGCAGAAGGCGTTGCGTGTTTATGTGCGCGATTCCGGCCCGCTGAAGACCGTTGCCCGCCACCTCAACACAAAGGGTGATGGCTCGGTCTATTTCATCGTCATCAAGGATGAGGGCAGCCGTGAGATCGAGGTGGAGCTGACGGAGAAATACCGCATTTCCCCGGAAATCGCCGCTGCGCTGCGGTCCGCGCCCGGTGTCGTCGATGTGGAACTGGTGTGAGGCTTGAGGCCTCACACGTCGCTCATACCGGCCCTTCTTTGGTCACGGTGATGAAGTCCGTTCCAGTGCCTGTCTCCAGCTGGTGACTGATATCCGAAACGGTGATCGAGCTGCCGCTTGAAAGCTCCTGCTCGATCCGGCTGCGTATTTCCGCGGGAATTTCGAGGCGGCCGAGCACGGCGCTCAGTTGATCGAAACCGCCCGGCGGTTCGGTAACGGAGATGCCAAGCCGCTTGCGGGCAGCCGCCGGCAGATGGTTTTCCAGCGTCACACCGTTCCATTCGGCGTTTCCGGCGGCGCGATCCACGGACACGGCTTCGAAGAAATGGGTTCCGAGCGCCACTTCCGGGTCCTTGATGTCGATGGCTGCTTCAAACAGCGGCTTGAAATCCTGCCGCACCATGATCTGGCCGCTCAGTGGGTGGTCTTCACCAGCGGAGGCATAAAGCGCCGTCACGAAGGCGTCGGTCAGAAGCGGCCCGGTGGTTTTCAGCCCCTTCCAGCGCTTGAAACCATTGATGGCGCTGATCGTCATCTCCCCGGCATAACCATCGGCTGCACCCGCTTCGAAACCGAGGCGGCTCAGCATGGTCTGGATATCCATCACCTTTTCCCGTTCGCCGCGCCGGGTGATGAGAATGCGCAGGGGCGAGGGCTCCCTGGTCTTTACCGCCGGCTTGAGCGCCTGGGTCTTTTCATTGACGGCAACTTCGACCGTCCCCAAGGCTGCATCGAACGTTGCCGGGCGCAATTCCACATCCGACAGAAGAAGCTTGCCGTCATCGGCATCGTCGCGCGGCTGAAACAACGCCGGATGCTGCACAAAGCGCAGCGAGACCGGCTGGTCGGTGATGATGACATGCACGCCGGTCCGGGTGTCGCCGAAAAGGGACTTGGCGAATTTGGACGGCAAGCGCACGCAGCCATGCGAGGCCGGATAGTTCGGCACCTTGCCTTCGTGCAGCGCGATGCCGGACCAGGTCAGCCGCTGCATGAAGGGCATGGGTGCGGCCGAGTAGATATTCGACTCGTGGTATTTCCGCTTTTCCAGAATTGAGAATATGCCGCTCGGTGTCTCATGTCCGGCCTTGCCGGTGGAGACTTTCGAGGTGGCGACGATTTCGCCGTTCTCATAAAGCGAGAGCGACTGATCGCTTTTCGATACCAGTATCTGCAGAGACCTGCTGTCAGCGGCAAGCGCCGGAAAGGCAAGAATGCTGACCGACAGCATGCCGGCCATAAGACGGAGGCGAAGGGACATGACGCAATACACCACATGTACAAAACTTGCCTCACTCAATCATGCGAAGTTTAATGAAGCTTAAGGACCGCTCCTTCGCAACATCACTAATTTGTGTAAAATCTAAAATATATCCGGAGCGAGGCGGCTAGGATAGGATTGCGACCTGTCGCACAATCCCGCCACTGTTATTTGCGTGTTCCGAACGTATAGCCGGTCTCGACGCTGCCCTTGCCGAACTTGTCGCGCAGCTTGTCCATCGCCGCTTCCGCCGCGGCCCGACGGCCGGCCTCTCTGTCAACGAGATCGGGAGGATCGGCCAGCCCCGCATCGTGCAAATCGCTGACGCCGATGCCGATGAGACGGAACCTGGTGCCGTCCGTTTCTTTTTCCAGCAGCGAAAGGCCGGTGCGGAAAATCCGGTCGGCGAGCTGCGTCGGATCGTCCAGCTTGCGGTTGCGGGTGCGGAGCTTGAAGTCTGCTGTCTTCATCTTCAGCACCACCGTCTGGCCGGCGATGCCGCTCTTCTTCAACCGCCAGGCAACCTTTTCGGAAAGCGAGCGCAGGATCGGTACGAGATCTTCATGGCGGGAAATATCGTTGAAGAAGGTGGTTTCGGAAGACACGCTTTTGACGGGGTCGTTATTGTGCACATGCCTCTCATCAATGCCGCGCGAAAGCCGGAAGAGGCGTTGCCCCATCACGCCATAGCGGCGCATCAGCTCGCTTTCCTCCATCTCTTGCAGCTGCGCGATCATGCGGATACCGTCCGCCTCCAGCGTCGCCGCAAAGGCCTTGCCGACGCCCCAGATGGTGGTGACGGGCCTTGCTGCCAGAAAGGACAGCGCCTCTGCTTCACCGACAACTGAAAAACCGCGCGGTTTTTGCAGGTCGGACGCGACCTTGGCGAGAAACTTGCAATAGGAAAGCCCGGCGGAAACAGTCACCCCCACTTCCTTTTCCACCCGCCGGGCGAATTTCGCCAGCACACGAGCCGGTGGATCGTGATGCAGCCTCTCGGTGCCGGAAAGATCGAGAAACGCTTCGTCTATGGAAATCGGCTGCACGAGCGGCGTCAGTTCCTGCATCATCGCGCGGATCTCGCGCCCGACACGGCTGTATTTTTCCATATCCGGCTTGATGACGACAGCATCGGGACAGGCTTCCAGCGCCTTGAACATGGGCATGGCGGAACGCACCCCGTGAATGCGGGCGATATAACAGGCGGTGGAAACCACCCCGCGCTTGCCGCCGCCCACGATCACTGGTTTGTCGGCCAGTTCCGGATTGTCGCGCTTTTCGACCGAGGCGTAAAAGGCGTCACAATCGATATGGGCAATGCTCAGATCATAGAGTTCGGAATGATAGAGAAGACGCGGGCTGCCGCAGGCGCGGCAACGCCTCAGCCCTTCTGGCTGGCCGGCCAGACAGTCACGGCAAAAACCGGGATCATAGCGGTGCGACGTGGACATGGGGCGAAAACAAAACCAGAACGTTGCCGACCATACTCCGGCTGCGATGGCCACTCAAGGGGCGTCTCGTCAATACACACCTGAATCCAGCCCCGGTCCGGAAAAATGGTTCCAGGCAGCGGCCACGGTTTCGGGGGATGTATCGGTGGCGGCACAGAAGGCCATCAGGTCCGGCTCGTGACTCATCAGGAAATCCGTCAGCCCTGCCAGAAAGCCGGGATCGTTGACAGCCTGGCGCAGCATGTTGGCCTGCAGCCCACTCAGCGCCAGAAAACGCGCCAGCATGTCCGGTTCGTTTGCGAGCCAGCCAAGTATGGCGGCCGCCGTTTCTTGCGGATCCTGACCGACATTGCCTTTGTTTTTTGTATCGCGCAGCATTTCTTCCCCGAAGTTACCTATTTTGAAACCAAATCCCTCTAGCCTTGCGCAACAAATGGACGATGGAATCGGCTCTCTGACAACTTATATGTCTGGGTGAAGGTTTCAAAGCGAAACGGGGACTGCTCACCATGCCCAAGCAGGTCATGATAGTCGAAGACAACGAGCTGAACATGAAGCTCTTTCGCGACTTGATCGAGGCGTCTGGTTATACGACGATCCAGACGCGCAACGGTATGGAAGCGCTCGATCTTGCCCGCAAGCACCGCCCGGACCTCATCCTCATGGATATCCAGCTGCCGGAAGTTTCAGGGCTTGAGGTGACGAAGTGGCTGAAGGAAGATGACGAGCTGCATGTCATTCCGGTCATCGCGGTCACGGCTTTCGCCATGAAGGGCGACGAGGAACGCATTCGCCAGGGCGGATGCGAGGCCTATGTGTCTAAGCCGATTTCCGTTCCAAAATTCATCGAAGTCATCAAGACTTATCTGGGCGATGCTTGAGGCGACTGGGGAACGGTTATGACGGCGAGAGTTCTGGTTGTTGACGATATTCCGGCCAATGTGAAGCTTCTCGAAGCCCGTCTTCTGGCGGAATATTTCGATGTCGTCACCGCCGAGGATGGTTTCAAGGCGCTGGCGATCTGCGACAAGGAGCAGGTCGATATCATCCTGCTCGATATCATGATGCCGGGCATGGACGGTTTCGAGGTCTGCGAAAGGCTGAAGGCCAATCCGAATACCGCCCATATTCCGGTGGTCATGGTCACCGCACTCGATCAACCGTCTGACCGCGTGCGTGGCCTCAAGGCCGGCGCTGACGATTTTCTCACCAAGCCGGTCAACGACCTTCAACTCATCGCCCGCGTCAAAAGCCTCGTGCGGCTCAAGGCCGTTAGCGATGAATTGCGGCTGCGCGCCGAAACCGCACGTCAGATCGGCATCGAGGAGATGCTGCGCAGCGACGGGCTGATGCAGACGCCGGGCCGCGTGCTGGTTGCGGATGGCCGCGCCAGCTCGCAGGAACGTATTGTGCGGGCGCTGAAGCCGGTTGCCGAGGTCGACGCCGTCACGGAACCGCAGGCGGCGCTGCTCAAGGCCGCGAGCAATCCTTTCGAGCTCGTCATCGTCAATTCCAATTTCGAGGATTACGATCCGCTGCGGCTGTGTTCACAGCTTCGCTCGCTGGAACGCACCCGTTTCCTGCCGCTGCTTCTGGTGGCGGAGCAGGGGGCGGACGATATGGTGGCGCGGGCGCTCGATCTTGGCGTGAATGATTACATTCTCCGTCCGATCGATCCGAACGAACTCGTCGCCCGGACGCTGACGCAGATCAGGCGCAAGCGCTATAACGAGCATCTGCGGCTCAATCTCCAGCACACGATGGAACTTGCCATTGTCGACGGGCTGACCGGCCTCAACAATCGCCGTTACCTCGACAGCCACCTGAAGATACTCTTCGACCGCGCCGCCGTTCGTGGCCGCCCGATCTCCATCTGCATGACCGATATAGACCGCTTCAAGCTGGTCAACGATACCTATGGCCACGATGTGGGCGATGAGGTGCTGCGGGAATTTGCAGCGCGCATCCGCAGCACCGTGCGCGGTGCCGATCTCGCCTGCCGTTATGGCGGGGAGGAGTTCGTGGTGGTCATGCCCGATACGCCGATGGAGCTTGCGGCAAGCGTCGCCGAGCGCCTGCGGGCGATCATGGAAGACAAGCCTTTTTATGTTCGTTCCATCGACCGGGAATTGAGCATTACCGCCTCCCTCGGCATTGCCACCAGCAGCGGCGCCTTCGGCGCTCCGGACGAAATCCTGAAGCAGGCGGACAAAGCGCTCTACGAGGCGAAACACGCCGGACGCAACCGCGTCGTCGCTGCCGCTGCCTGAACCCTAACGGCCGATTAACTAAAATATTGCGGCAATCTTGCCGTCGTGTTCCGGCGAAGTAATTATTCGCCAAGCAAGTTGATCGTCGTAAGGCTGCAAACCATTGACCTTGTATGTATTTTATCACTTTGCAATGAATAGATGCAGATCGACGATATAAATAGAGTTCAAGTTGAAAAATACGTTGAATTCAATCTCTCCGGCAACTATAGTGTGTCAGCTTCGTATACTTAACCATGTTTCCCAGGTGATGTGTCCCTGGCTTAAGAATTTGTTGATTTTTATTTCACTTCTGCGCACACTCCTTATTGAGAGTAACAGTTCTTCCGGCGGCTTATCCGTCTTTTGATGATGAATGATAGCGGCTTTAGCCGTCGCGATTTCGTTCTTCAGGGGCTGGTATTGCGTAGTTTGAATGCCCCATGATGCTCAGGTCCGCCGCATCTCCTGAATCGTGGGGTCGGTCGGCTGACGATGTTCGAATCGGTTCCTCGTGCCGTAGTCACATCGTTGGCCGACCGCCTTCTTCCTGAAAATTGCCGTTTCGTGGTGTGCGCGTCGCGGCTTCGCGACGCATGCAATCCGTCATTGTTAACGTCGCGTGCGAAGCCGCGATACGGGGCAGGGGCGGACGGAGCCTTGGGGATGTGTCTTCCGAGCACCTGAATGATTGCTGCATCGGCCGGGGCATCAAACCATGTGGTCGGACTTACCCATGGCTGCTCTCGTGCTTTGTTATTGACGGCTACAATTCCCCGGACAGCAGGGGAGACGGGCCTTGCTTGCCCCTTGGAAGGCGTCTGGGCGCGAAGAGGCTGGCGGCAGCATCTTCCCTTCGGCGCAAACAAAAAACGCGCCCGTTGGGCGCGCTTTTGTCGGAGACAGATCAAGAAATTACTTGATCTTGGTTTCCTTGAATTCAACGTGCTTGCGTACAACCGGGTCGTACTTCGTCTTCGTCATCTTGTCCGTGAACGTACGGCTGTTCTTGGTGGTGACGTAGAAAGTACCGGTGTCGGCTGTCGACAGCAGCTTGATCTTGATTGTTGTAGCTTTCGCCATGGTCGTCCTGCCTTTAAACAAAAGAGAAGCCGCAGGCGCTTCTGACCTCGGCTAAATCTGGCGCGAAACTACGTATCGCGCCCGAAAAGTCAAGCCTGTTTCGCCCGGAAAACAAAACGGACGATATAAAGCACCACGTAAAGCCCGAAAAATACCGCCAGCGACCAGGCAAACCCGTCGGTTCCGGCAATGTCCATGGAAATGCCCACGGCCTGCGGCCCCGCAATCGTGCCGATGGCGTAACAGAAGATGAAGGCGGCATTGGCGGCGACCAGATCGGCGCCTTTCAGGCGCGATCCGAGATGGGTGAGGCCGACAGTATACATTCCCGAGACCAGGCCGCCCCAGAACAGCAACAGGGCCGCCACCAGAAGCCAGTTTTCCACCAGGAAAGGTAGCGCCAGCGTGCCGCAGACGCCGGCAAAGGCCATCAGCCCCAGCATCGTCCGCCGGTCCTTCATCCGGTCCGAAAGCAGGCCGATCGGTATCTGGAAGACCATATTGCCGATGCCCATCACGGTAAGGAGAAGCGCTGCCTGCGATTCGTTGAAGCCTTCCCGCGTTGCATAGATCGGAAACAGCGAAAGGCCGCCGGCCTGCACCGAACCGAAGACGAAGGCCGCCGCGGACGCCATGGGCACCAGCCAGACATAACGGACGAAATGGTGGTTGGGCCGCTCGTCCAGCTCCGGGCTTTCGCCGCGCGCCATAAAGATCGGGATCGCGGCGAGCAGGATGATCGCCGCGCCGACCAGAAACGGCAATATGCCTTCGCTGCCCACCACGGAAAACAGCAGCGGACCAACCGCGAATCCGACCGCAAGGCCGGTGGCGTAGATGCCGAGAACCATGCCGCGCTTCCTGGGCGGCGCCGTCATGTTGATCCAGTATTCGGAAAGAATGAACAGCGTGGTGGTGGCGCCGTGGAAAACGATTCGCAGCGGAAACCACATCCAGAAGGCTTCGGCGAAATAAAAACCGAGCGCGCTCAGTGCCGAAACGACGACTGCGAACAGCATGGTTCGCGCCACGCCGAAATCATGGGCGATCTTGGTGGTCACGGGGGCCGCCATCATCGCCGCGACGCCGGCCATAGCCGAATTCACCCCGATCATGGTGGACGAGATGCCGCGCTTCTCAAGGATGATCGACAGGAGCGGAAGGCCGAGGCCGATGGCGACGCCGACCGCACTGATGGCGGAAATGGCGGCGATCAGTGAGGGCCAGTGGATGGCGTCCGCTTCTTCGCATTTCATTTGTGACATGACGGCCTTTATACAAAGTCTCGAATGAACCGGCCGTGGCGCGTGACATAGAGCCGCGCGGGGCTTTCAAAGGGCAATGAGGGATCACCTATCATGAGCTTTGTGACATCTTCGAGAACCGTGCGCGTGATTTTCGGCATGTTCAGACTGGAAAGGTCTGTCATGTCAAGCCATTGCACGTCGGAGAGTTCGTCGGAATCGCGTGTGAGGCTAATATCGAGGTGCAGTTCATCTGCATAACAGCAGAAGAATCGCGTGTCGTAGCGCCGCACATTGCCGGGCGGGGTGATGGCACGGGCCACATATCGGAAACGGGAAAGATCGGGACCCTTGGTGTTCAAGCCAAGATCCACGCCAGTTTCCTCGAAAAGCTCGCGCGCTGCGGCAAGCGCCAGCGCTCTTGCGCCGGCGGCGCTGAGCCGCCGTGCCGCGGAGGCAGTGAGACTGTGGAGAACGGTGGGATGCAGATCGCTCGAAAAGGGCAGCGCATGGTCGCGCGGATCGCGTTTGCCGCCTGGAAACACATAAGCGCCCGGCATGAAGACATGGGCGCTGCTGCGCCGGCCCATCAACACCCTGAGTTGCGAGCCGGACCGGTCGAACAAAATCATGGAGGCGGCGTCGCGCGGCCGCATGGGCGTGTTCGTCGTTTCGGCGCGCCGGGGAGGCGGAGGCACGTGCAAGGTCCCGTCCGCCGTCAGTGAGAAGAGCCGTCGATCTGCACTTTCTGTTGTTTTCGGTCGAATCCGTGCATCTTCAGCGCCCATTGCAAGCCGATGACACCGCCCTTGATCGGTTGCAGCGTCAGAAGTGCTGCCAGAATGGTGATCGGCACCCAGATGGCGAAATGGGCCCACATGGGAATGTTGAGGACCATGTCGGTCATCATGAAGCCGCCGACCGCGATATGGCCGATGATGACGATGGAGATATAGGGTGGCAGGTCGTCCGAGCGGTGATGGTGCATTTCCTCGCCGCAGGCCGCGCAGGTATCCACCGGCTTTAGCCAGGCACGGAAGAGGCGACCGCTGCCACAGGCCGGGCAACGGTTTGCCATGCCGCGCATGATGGACCGGCCAAGCGGCCGTTCGGCGCTGTCGTCTCCGAAGGTAACGGTCTCCGAGCCCCGATGTGCACTCATCCTTAAGTCCTTCCCGTCCGTTCAACCGCCGAGGCGGCCTTGTTATCGTCGCCTTCTCGGCGGCCGTGTTCCGGGCTTGGCGGCAGCCCGTGCTGTCCGCCGTCCGGCCTTATGGAACGAGCGTACGCCCATCGGCATCTTGCGCCCCGGACTCAGCATATCGAATCTCAGCGCACCCGCCAGCGGCACCGCTTCCGCGAGCCTCACCTGCACCGTGTCACCAAGCTGATAACCGAGACCGGTCTTTTCCCCCGTGAGGGCCTGATGGGCTTCGTCGTACAGGAAATAATCGGTTCCAAGCGTAGATATAGGAACGAATCCATCAGCGCCAAATTGCGGAAGCGCGACAAATAGTCCCGCCTTGGTGACACCGCCGACCCGGCCCTCGAATTCCTCGCCGACCCTTTCGGAAAGGTGATGCGCGATGAGGCGATTGACCGTGTCTCGCTCCGCCGCCATGGCGCGGCGCTCGAAGGTCGAGATTTCGGCGGCGATATCGTCCAGCGTCGCCTCTTCCTGCGGCGTGATGCCGCCTTCACCGAGGCCAAGCGAGCCCACCAGCGCGCGATGCACGATGAGGTCGGCATAACGGCGGATCGGTGAGGTGAAATGGGCGTATTTCATCAGGTTGAGGCCGAAATGGCCGATATTTTCGGGGCTGTAGATCGCCTGGCTCTGGCTGCGCAGCACCATCTCGTTGACCATGATCTGGTGCGGCGTATCGATGGCGCGCGCCAGAATGCCGTTGAAGGAATTGGCGCGCATGGCCGCACCCTTGGCCATGGAAATGCCGATGGTGCCGAGGAATTCGCGCAGCACTTCCTGCTTGGAAAGTGTGGGCGCATCGTGGACGCGATAGACCAGCGGCTGCTTCTTCTTTTCGAGCGTCTCGGCGGCGGCGACATTCGCCTGGATCATCATTTCCTCGATCAGCTTGTGCGCATCGAGGCGTTCGGGAATGACGACCTTGTCTACCGTGCCGTCGGGCCTGAGCTGGATCTTGCGCTCTGGCATATCGAGTTCCAGCGGTTGGCGGCGGTCGCGCCCGCGCTTCATCACCTCATAGGCGTGCCACAGCGGCTTCAGGATCGGTTCCAGCAGCGGGCCGGTCTTGTCGTCAGGCGTACCGTCGATTGCGGCTTGCGCCTGCTGGTAAGACAGCTTGGCGGCACTTTTCATCATGATGCGATGGAAAGTGTGGCTCGCCTTGCGGCCTTCCTTTGAAAACGTCATGCGCACCGCAAGGGCAGGGCGATCGACGCCTTCCTTCAGCGAGCAGAGATCGTTGGAAATGCGCTCCGGCAGCATCGGCACGACACGGTCGGGGAAATAGACGGAGTTGCCGCGCTTCAGCGCCTCGCGGTCGAGTGGCGCGCCGGGCCGCACATACCAGGAGACATCGGCAATGGCGACGGTGACGATGACACCGTCAGGATTGTCGGGCGAGTGGTCAGGTTCGGCATAAACTGCGTCGTCATGGTCCTTGGCGTCGGCCGGATCGATGGTGATGAGCGGCAGGTCGCGCCAGTCCTCGCGGTGCGACATGGTCGCTGCCTTGGCCGCATCCGCTTCCGCCAGAACATTCGGCGGGAAGATATGCGGGATGCCGTGCGCATGGATCGCGATCATCGAGATCGCCTTTTCCGAGGCCACCGAGCCGATGACCGACAGCACCTTGGCGCGGGTCAGGCCATAACGGCCGCTGTTGCGCGAGGTTTCAACCTCGATCAGATCGCCATCCTTGGCATCGCCGACGCCATCGGGATCGATCACCATTTCTTCGCCGCGGCGATCGATCGGCATCAGCCGTCCACCGCCACCGGGCGCTTCCTTGAAGACGCCGAGCAGCGCGTTCTGGCGACGGTCGATGAGCTTCACGACGCGGGCCGTATAGGCCGGGCCGGAGTTTTCCTTGGAGGGGAAGATTTTCGCCAGAATACGGTCACCGAGACCGGCTGCCGGGGCCTTCTTGCCGCGGTCCTGCGAGGACTGGCGGATGAGCACGGCCGGCGCTGCGCCCAGATCCTCGGGCCATTCCGCCGGGCGGCCGATCAATTCGCCGTCCTTGTCGCGGGTGGTGATGTCGAGAACCGTGACGGGCGGCAGGCCGCCCGGCCGCGTCAGCGACTTGCGGCTCTTGTGCACCATGCCATCGACTTCGAGTTCCTTCAGCAGGGCTTTCAGAACGATGCGGTTTTCGCCCTTCAGCCCGAAAGCCTTGGCGATTTCGCGTTTGGAGGCCTGCTGCGGATGGTCCGCGATGAATTTCAGCAGCACTTCGCGGGAAGGCACCTCGCCATGGATGATGCCTTCACCTTCGCTCACCCGCTTGCCGCGCCCGGTGCGTCCGAAACCGTCACTGGCGGAACCCTGTCTCTGACGTGGCGCCTTGCTCACTCTGCTGCCTTCTTGGGTTTGGCCGCTGCCTTCGGCTTGGCGGCCGCCTTGCTCTTGGTTGCCGCCTTGGCCTTGGTGGTTTTCGGCTTTGCCGCTGCCTCACCATCGGCCTTCTTGGCGGTGGTTTTCTTCGCCTTGGCAGGCTTGCCGCCGGTGCCGGTCTTGGCAATGCGCTCGGCAATCAGCACCAGCGCCTCGTCCAGCGTCACGGAAGCCGGATCCTGCCCCTTCGGAATGGTGGCGTTGACCTTGCCCCAGTTGACGTAAGCGCCATAACGTCCGTCGCGAACGGTGATGGCGCCGCCATCGGGATGGTCGCCCAGTTCCTTGAGAGCAGCCGGCGTGCCGCTGCGGCCGCGTCCTGGTCCCTTGCTCTGCTTTTCGGCAATAACGGTCACGGCTCGGTTGAGACCGATCGAGAACACGTCCTCGATGCTTTCAAGGTTCGCATAGGAACCATCATGCAGCAGGAACGGCCCATAGCGGCCAAGCCCGGCGGAGATCATCTTGGCCGTCTCCGGGTGCTTGCCGATATCGCGGGGCAGATTGATGAGCGCCAAGGCCTTTTCGTGGTCGATATCTTCAGGCTTCCAGCCCTTGGGCAGCGACGAGCGCTTGGCTTCCTTGCCGTCGCCGCGCTGGATATAGGGTCCGAAACGGCCAGACCGAAGCGTCAGCTCTTCGCCGGTCATCGGATCGGCACCGAGTGCTTTCGGCTCGTTGGACACGGAAGCTTCGGCTTCCGAGCCATCGGAGGTGAGCTGGCGGGTAAAGTTGCACTCCGGATAATTGGAGCAACCGACGAAAGCGCCGTATTTGCCGAGCTTCAGCGAAAGATTGCCGGTGCCGCAAACCTGACAGATGCGCGGATCGGAGCCATCCTCGCGCTTGGGGAACACCAGCGGCGCCAGAACCTCGTTCAGCGCATCCAGAACGTTGGTGACACGCAGTTCCTTGGTGTCTTCGATCTGGGCGAAGAAATCCTTCCAGAAATCACGCAGAACCTGCTTCCAGTCCAACTCGCCGGCGGAGATGCGGTCGAGCTTTTCTTCAAGGGCGGCGGTGAAATCATATTCGACGTATTTGGTAAAGAAGCTCTCGAGGAAAGCCGTCACAAGCCGGCCGCGCGAATGCGGGATCAGCTTGCGCTTGTCGACGACGATATATTCGCGGTCGCTCAGCGTCTTCAGCGTTGCCGCATAGGTGGAAGGACGGCCGATGCCAAGTTCTTCCATCTTCTTGATAAGCGAGGCTTCCGAATAACGCGGCGGCGGTTCGGTGAAGTGCTGGCTGGCGTTGATCTTCTGCTTGGCGAGGTTCTCGCGCTCATTGATCGGCGGCAGACGGCCTTCATCGTCACCATCGTCGCTCTGCTCGCCATCTTCCTTCTGGTCGGTATAGGCGGCGATAAAGCCGTCGAAGCGGATGACAGAGCCAACGGCGCGCAGGCCAGCCTTCTCGCCGCCATTGGTGGCAAGGATTTCCACTGTGGTACGCTCGATTTCTGCCGACGCCATCTGGCTGGCGATACCGCGCTTCCAGATCAGATCGTAAAGACGCAACTGATCGGCATCGAGGTAACGCTTCACCTGATCTGGCGTGCGGTTGAAATCGGTCGGGCGGATTGCTTCGTGCGCTTCCTGGGCGTTTTTTGCCTTGGTAGAGTAAAAGCGCGCCTTTTCCGGCACATAACGGTCGCCGAACTGCTCGCCAATGGCCTTTCGGGCGGCATCGATCGCTTCCGGGGCCATCTGTACGCCGTCGGTACGCATATAGGTGATCAGACCGACGGTCTCGCCGCCGATATCGATACCTTCATAAAGCTTCTGCGCCACCTGCATGGTGCGCGAGGCGCCAAAGCCCATGCGCGAAGACGCGGCCTGCTGCAGCGTCGAGGTGGTGAAGGGCGGGCCGGGATTACGCTTGACCGGCTTCGCCTCGACCGTATCCACGACATAGGTCGCGCCTTCCAGCAGCGCCTTCAGCCGGTTCGCATCGTCTCCGGTCTTGATCGAGCGGTTTTGCAGGCGCTTGCCATCGGCCGAAACCAGCTTGGCTTCGAACTCGTCACCGCGCGGTGTCTTCAGAAGCGCGCTGATGTTCCAGTATTCTTCGGAAATGAAACGCTCAATCTCGGATTCGCGGTCGCAGACGAGGCGCAGCGCCACCGACTGGACGCGGCCGGCGGAACGCGCGCCGGGCAGCTTGCGCCACAGGACCGGGGAGAGGTTGAAACCGACGAGATAATCCAGCGCACGGCGGGCGAGATAGGCGTCGACCAGCGGCACATCGATGTCGCGCGGGTTGGCCATGGCGTCCAGAACCGCCTTCTTGGTGATGGCGTTGAAGACCACGCGCTTCACCGGCTTGTCGCCAAGCACACGCTTCTTCTTCAGGAGATCGAGAACGTGCCAGGAAATGGCTTCGCCTTCGCGATCCGGGTCGGTTGCGAGAAAAAGGCCGTCGGAGGATTTTACCGCATCGGCAATATCCTTCATGCGCTTGGCGGACGCGCTATCGACCTCCCAGGACATTTCGAAATCCTGATCGGGCAGCACCGATCCGTCCTTGGCAGGAAGGTCTCTGACGTGGCCAAAGGATGCAAGAACCTTATAGCCCGAGCCAAGATACTTATTGATCGTCTTGGCTTTGGCAGGAGATTCTACGACGACGACATTCATATTGTTCTTCTCTGGAACTGGTCCGTTAACGTGGCCCCGGTTGCAGCGTGGTGCCGCAATTGGCCTTCTTTATAATTCGACATGGACAGGTAATGCCCGCTGGTCAAGAGGCAAGCCCGATTTTCTCGCTTCAAGATGAGTGCAACCTATGGATAATCTATTGTTGTATTGCAATCTTTGGTAAATTGGTTATGATGGGCAACATCATTTGAACAGACTTAATGCTTCCCGTTTCAGGCTGAATTTCCAGGATAAATATATGGTCCCGAACGCGACAAACAATAATGCCGAAAATGAAGGGACCAGAGAGAGCTTGGCATACATCCGCCAGATGCTGGCGGAACTGCGGCAGGTAGCGCACCGGGAAGGCGCCGACATGCTGTGTTATCTGATCGAGATGGCCTATGTCGAAGTCGGCGATATCCAGAGCGGGCGGCGCAAACTGTCAATCCGCGATGAAGAGCGAAACACGCCCCCCGGCATGCCGGTTTAGACGTCCGGCAATATCAAGCTCCAGCAGCACCAGGTGAACGGTGGCAGCGGAGAAACCCGTGTGACGGATGATATCGTCCGTTTCCACAGGCGAGGGACCGAGAGCGGCGGCGATGATGCTACGCTCGTCGTCCCCTGGTGGTGACATCTCGGTGTCGGATCTCGGTTCCTCGATCTTGCGGTCATAGGGCAATTGCGGCTCCATCAGCGGTCGCAGTGCGTCGAGGATATCGGTTGCACCCGTGGTTAGCATGGCGCCTTCCTTGATCAGCCGGTTGGTGCCTTCACAGCGCGCGTCGAGCGGCGAGCCGGGCACGGCAAACACCAGTCGTCCGGCTTCACCTGCAAGCCGCGCCGTAATCAATGAACCCGAACGTTCCGCCGCTTCCACGATGACGACGCCGAGCGAGACGCCCGCGATCAGCCGATTGCGGCGCGGGAAATCCCGCGCGCGAGGCTCCCAGCCAAACGGCATTTCGCTGATAGTCGCGCCGCCCTGATCGTATATTTCCTGCAAAAGTCCGAAATTTTCCTGCGGGTAGGGGCGGTCGAGACCGCCGGCCAGCATAGCCACTGTGCCGGTTGCAAGACTTGCCCTGTGCGCGGCCGCATCAATGCCCCGCGCCAGTCCCGATGCAATCGTATAACCGGCCCGCCCACAGTCGCGTGCCAGCATGGCGGCGAATTTCGCGCCGTTGATGGAGGCGTTGCGTGAACCGACGATGCCGACGCAGGCTCTTCTCGCCGCATCCGCCGATCCCTTCATGGCGATCAGCGGCGGCGCCCCATCCATCTGCCGCAGGGCTGGCGGATAATCCGGTTCGCCAATGCCGACGAAACGCGCGCCGAATTTATCGGCGGTTTCGATCTCGCCTTCCGCTTCCGCCTGGGTGGCAATGCGCGGACTGCGCGAAGAACCGCCACGGCGCGACAGTTCGGGCAGGGCATCGAGCGCCTTTTCAGCACTGCCGAAATGATTGATAAGTTCGCGAAAGGTCACGGGACCGATATTATCGCTGCGGATCAATCGTAGCCACGCCACCCGCTGCCGCGCGGAAAGCTCTATGCCCTGCCGTGTAGTTTCCGTATTCGGCATGACATGTCCCCAAGGTGAACCTTAGCTCTTCTGTCCGATCCTGCTTTCCGTGCCCGCAATCAGACGTCTGATATTTTCGTGGTGTTTCAACCAGGAAATCACACTGAGCAGCGTCACGAGAAGCGCCGTCTTCTCGGGTCCGAGCACCCAAAGCGCTACGGGGATGATCACCATTGCCACCAGCGCCGAGAGCGACGAATAACGGGTGATAAAGGCGGTCGCGATCCAGATGAGCGCAAAGGCAAGCATCATGAGGGGAGCCGCGCCTAGAAGAACACCAATATAGGTGGCCACACCCTTGCCGCCCTTGAAGCCCAGCCACACGGGAAACAGGTGGCCGAGAAATGCGAAGAAACCGGCGACCAGCGAGGCTTCGTAACCCCAGAGCGCATTGGCGACCAGAACCGCCGCCGTGCCCTTCAGCGCGTCGAGCAAAAGGGTTGCGGCGGCGAGCTTCTTGTTGCCGGTACGCAGCACGTTGGTGGCGCCGATATTGCCGGAGCCGATCTTGCGCACGTCGCCCAGACCGGCCATGCGGGTAAGAAGGAGGCCGAACGGAATGGAGCCCAATAGATAGCCGAGCAGCGCCGCCAGCGCGAGAAGGGCAGGCGCGGTCTGCCACTCAGTCAAAGCACTCATTCCAATGTCCCCTCTGTCCCGCCGTCAGCGTGATCTCTGTTCGTGATCTTATGCCAAGGAATGAACGGCTTTGCCAGCCACATAAGTGGCGACAGCGCGGCCGCTGAAACGGGCATCCTCGAACGGCGTGTTCTTGGATTTCGAGACCAGCTGTTCCTTCGCCACGAGCCACGGCTCATCGAGGTCGATCAGCGTGATATCTGCCTTCGCACCGGCTTTGAGCGTTCCTGCATCCAGTCCGAAAATCTTGGCTGGGCGGGTGGAGAGCGCATCGATCAGCCGCATCAGCGGAACGTCGCCACTGTGATGGAGGCGCAACGCCGCCGCCAGCATGGTTTCGAGCCCCACCGCGCCGCTCGCCGCATCCGAAAACGGCAGACGCTTGGTGTCGACATCCTGCGGATCATGCGATGAGACGATGATATCGATCGTGCCGTCCTTCAGCGCTTCCACCATCGCCTTGCGGTCGTCTTCAGCGCGCAGCGGTGGCGAGAGCTTGAAGAAGGTGCGGTATTCGCCGATATCGTTCTCATTGAGCGTGAGGTGATTGATCGAGATGCCGCAGGTGGCCTTCACGCCCCGCTGCCGCGCAACGCGGATCGCTTCTGCCGATTCCGGAACGGAAATCTTGGCGGCGTGGTAGATCGCCTGCGTCAGTCCAGCAATGCGCAGGTCGCGCTCCAGCGGAATGATCTCGGCTTCCTTGGGAACGCCTGACAGGCCGAGCCAGCTCGCGAAAAGCCCCTCGTTCATGTCGCCGCCACCGATATATTTGTCGCGCGTCTCGAGCGCGATCACCGCGCCGAGTTCACGGGCATAGGTCATGGCGCGGCGCAGCACCAGCGTGTCGGAAAGCGCCTTGCGGCCATTGGTGAAGGCCACCGCACCGGCTTCCTTCAACATGCCGAACTCGGTCATTTCCTCGCCCCGCAGGCCCTTGGTCAAAGCGGCTGCGGGATGGACATTGACGATTGCCTTGTCGCGCGCCGTCTTCTTCACATATTCGACAAGCGCGATGTCATCGATCACAGGATCGGTATCCGGCATCATGATGATGCTGGTGACGCCGCCGGCCGCTGCCGCGCGTGAGGCGGATTCGATGGTTTCGCGGTGCTCGGCGCCGGGTTCGCCGACAAAGACGCGGGCATCCACCAAACCGGGAACGGCCAGCATACCCTTGTAGTCGCGAACCGTCGCCCCTTCCGGAGCGCCCTGATTATGTGCGTCCTTGCCAGCCGCCAGAATGGTGCCATCGGCGCCGATGACGATGCTGCCGGTCTCGTCGAGATTGCGGGAAGGATCGACGATGCGGAGGTTCTTGAGAACGGTAACGGCACTCATACGCGCTCACCCTGGTTTTGCGAGAGAAGCAGGGTTTCCATGACGGCCATGCGCACGGCAACCCCCATTTCCACCTGGCTTTCGATGACGCTCTGCGGACCGTCTGCCACGTCGGAGGCGATTTCCACGCCACGGTTCATCGGGCCGGGATGCATGACCAGCGCATCTTCCTTCGCCGCCTTCAGCTTTTCGGCGTCGAGACCGTAATAATGGAAATATTCGCGCACCGAAGGCACGAAGGAGCCGGACATACGCTCACGCTGAAGGCGCAGCATCATCACCACATCGGCGTCCTTCAATCCTTCCTTCATGTCGTGGAAAACCTCCACGCTCATGTCGCGAATACCGGAGGGAAGAAGCGTGGCGGGAGCGACGACGCGCACCCGCGCACCCATCTGGTTGAGCAGGATGATGTTGGAGCGGGCAACGCGCGAATGCAGCACATCACCGCAGATTGCGACGGTAATTCCCGAAAGCTCGCCCTTGGCGCGGCGAATGGTCAGCGCGTCGAGCAAGGCCTGTGTCGGGTGCTCATGCTGGCCGTCTCCGGCATTGACCACGGAGCAGGCGACCTTTTGCGCGAGAAGCGCGGCCGCACCGGCCGACGAATGGCGCACGACCAGCACATCCGGGCGCATCGCATTCAGCGTCATCGCCGTATCGATCAGCGTTTCGCCCTTCTTTACCGAGGAATTGCCGACCGACATGTTCATCACATCGGCGCCGAGGCGCTTTCCGGCCAGCTCGAAGGAGGATTGCGTGCGCGTCGAGGCTTCGAAGAAGAGGTTGATCTGCGTCAGGCCCCGAAGCGTCGAGGTCTTTTTCTCGCGCTGGCGGCTGATTTTTACCGCCTCGTCGGCCTTGTCGAGAAGCAGGGTGATATCCTGATGGGAAAGCCCCTTGATGCCGAGGAGATGGCGATGGGGGAAGAAGACCATGCGGTTTGCCTCCTGACGGGCGTTGCATTTTCCCGTGAAAATGCCCGGAACGCCCGAATGCTGATCCGCGCGCCCCCCTTCGCTGTGAACACGCCTCAGGAGTGCGGCGGAATTCGGTCCTGCGCTCTATAGAGACTGCATGGTCGCGGGGCAAGCGCCCGCAACTCCTGAAATGAAAACATGGCGATGTTTCCCCAATCCTCGAGGGCAAAGGGTCCTAAGACGGAAGGAACAGACATCAGACGATGCCGTGTTTTTTCAAAAGAGCCTGTTCGTCGCCTGACGCCCAACCGAAAACCTTCGGTGTTCCATCCAGCCTCTGGACGAAGTAGTGAACATCGAAATCGATTGCGACATCCGGTTGCCGCTTACGGGCAAAGGTCGCAGTCCAGGCGACATGTGCCACACAATGATGTTCATCGATGGGCGAGATACGGAGATTGCGTATCCGCATCTCCTTCGTTCCGATCATCCGATAGCGCTCGTAACCCTTCATCATGACCTGCTTTAAGTGGTCATCGTTCTTTCCGGTCATCACCCCGGCGGGGGATGCGGCGATGAAGTCGGAGGCGTAGAGCTCGGCTATCTCCTCCACATCCATGTCACCCTCAAGAGACTTGTTGAAAAATCGCTCATATCGCTCGAAAAGCTTTCTTGCGCTGGCCTCCATGGTTCCCTCCCTGTGCAGCCGTTCATCAAGTCGCCAACCGAAAAAGCCCGTCGTGGGTTCCACATCTGGCTGCGGATTTTGGGGAATGCTTTATCTGTCATGCCACGTCAGTCGTGGCCGCAATTTCTGCGCGCCGCCGCTCAGGGCTGTTTCGGACGTTGCCGCCGGTCTTGCCGGAAACGTGTCTGGCATTCGTCGGGTCGGATACCTAGATCAGGGTCATTCCCGAAAATTGCTGATAGCGGCGGTTTAATCGTCCCAATCGCTTCCTGCGGGTGGAATTATGCAATATCACCCCACTATGCAACGCCAGTACAAAACAGCTAGAAGCAGCGGATGACCCAGAATTCCCGGATAGAAGAAACGCTCGCCGAACTGAACCAGCCAAACCTCTGGTCCGGTATCAACGCCTATCGTTCCGATCCGCTGATCGTCGACCTCACCTCCGGCCTGTCGCGCAATCTGAGGGACGAGTACGACCAGCTCGGCCGCTATGTCACGTCGCATGAGGCGCAGGAACTGGCGCGCATGGCCAATCAGGGCGTGCCGCAGCTGCATACACACGGTCCGCGCGGCGAGCGTCTGGATCAGGTGGAATTCCACCCCGCCTGGCACGCGCTGATGCGCCGTTCCATGTCGTCCGGCCTGCATTCCAGCGTCTGGGAAAATTCTCCCGATACGCGCGGCAATGAGCACAAGGCCCGCGCCACGAAATTCTATCTGACCTCGCAGCTGGAGGCGGGGCATCTCTGCCCGCTGACCATGACCAGCGCTTCCGTCGCCGCCATCATGGCCTCGCCGCGCGTGCAGAAGGAATGGGCGCCGAAGATACTCTCGCGCAAATATGACAGCTCGCAGAAGCCGGCCCTGCAGAAAACCGCCGTCACCATTGGCATGGGCATGACGGAAAAGCAGGGCGGCACGGATGTGCGCGCCAACCGCACCACGGCGGAGCGAGTGGGCGAGGGAATCTATCGCCTGTCCGGTCACAAATGGTTCCTTTCTGCGCCGATGAGCGACGGTTTCGTCATGCTCGCCCAGATGGGCGACGGCATGGGCTGCTTCCTCGTGCCGCGTTATCTCGAAGACGGTTCGAAGAACGGCCTGCATTTCCAGCGCCTGAAGGACAAGCTCGGCAACCGCTCCAACGCCTCCGCCGAAGTCGAATTCACCGATGCCTTCGGTTATCTGCTGGGCGATCCCGGCAGTGGTATTCGCACCATTCTCGACATGGTGACGCTGACGCGGCTCGACTGCGCGCTCGCATCGGCCGGCATGATGCGCGCCTCGCTTGCCGAAGCCGTGCACTATGCCCGCGGCCGTTCTGTTTTCGGCAAGATGCTGGTCACGCAACCGATCATGACGCGCGTTCTCGCCGACATGGCGCTGGATGTGGCGGCGGCCACTGCTCTCTCCTTCAGGCTGGCGACGGCATTCGACGCCGCCCGTAACAATCCGGCTGAGGCCGCCTATGCGCGGGTGATGACGCCCATCGTGAAATACTGGTGCTGCAAGATCGCGCCGGCGCTTATCTATGAGGCCATGGAGTGCCTTGGCGGCAATGGTTACGTGGAAGAGCGGCCGATTGCCCGCCACTACCGCGAAGCGCCCGTCAACGCCATCTGGGAAGGTTCCGGCAACGTCATGGCGCTGGATGTGCTGCGGGTTCTCCAGCGCGGCAAGGACCTGTTCGATCTCGTCTTCCAGACGCTGGAGCGCGATCTTGGAGCGGCCGGCAAGAAGACCACCGACGTGCTGCGCGCCGCGATCGCCCTTGCCGAGCGTGACGAGGGTGCGGCCCGCCTGCTGGTGGAGCAGTTTGCACTCGCGGCGGCTGCCGCCGAGCTTTGCCGCCTTGGCGCCGGCAAGATCGCCGATGCCTTCCTCGAGACCCGCCTGGCTGGCGGCTGGCGGCACACTTACGGCATGCTCGATTCCCGCTTCGATCCGAATTATATAATCGATCTTCTTTATCCGCCTGCATCTTGACCGATGCATGCGGATGAAGGTTTTGCAGTCCCGGCGGGAGGGGTCTCGGATTTGAAAAATAGCAATGGCGTGAGGCGTGTTCTTATCTGTCATGATGTCCTCGCGCGTCGATGCGCGGCAAGGGAAGGCGGCTGCCAATGCTGACCTTCCGTTCCGCCCGCGCCGAGGATGAAGACGCGCTCTACGCCATAAGCCTCGCCACCGGCGATGCCGGGCAGGACGCCGCCGCCCTTTACAAGGATGGCCGCATGGTCGGGCATATCTATTCCGTGCCCTATCTGCATCTCTGGCCCGATGCCGTTTTCGTGGCGGAGGATGAGGAAGGTGTGTGCGGTTATATCGTCGGCGCACTCGATACGGCGATGCACGAAGAGCGGCTGGAGCGGGAATGGTGGCCGCATCTGCGCAGCCTTTACCCCGATCCCGGCGGTGACCAGCGGACATGGGACGCCGACCAGCGTCGCGCCCAGTTCATCCACCATCCGCGCCGCACGCCCGCCTGGCTCACCGATCCGTTTCCGGCGCATATCCACATGAACCTCCTGCCGCGTACACAGGGCAAGGGCGGCGGCACCCGGCTTCTGTCGCGCTGGCTCGATATGGCTAGACAGAACAACGTCTACGGCATCCACCTCGGCGCCAGCGAACGCAACCATGCGGGCATGCGCTTCTGGGAAACCCGTGGGTTCAAACGCCTCGAAAGCCACGAAACGCCGGGTAGTGTCTGGTTTGGGATGGCGCTGGAGTGAGATTGGCAGATTATGCCAATCGATGGTATGGATAGGCATAAATGAAGTCCGGTGGAGTCTCCGATGCCAACGCGTAACGTCGTCCTGACACAGCATCACGAAGAGATTATAGACGAGCTCGTCAAATCCGGCCGCTATCAAAACGCCAGTGAAGTGCTACGTGAAGGCTTGCGGTTAATTGAGAGGCGGGAGCGCCTCGAGGCAGCCAGAGTGGAGGCCTTGAAGGTAGCGGCGCAACAGGGATTCGCCGACCTTGACCAGGGACGTTATACTGATGTTTCGGATGATGACCTTGACGATTTCATTTCCGCTTTTGGGCGCGAGGCTGAAGTGCAGCTCGGCAAGTCCGACGACGGATGACGACATATCGTCTGTCCGACGCCGCACAATCGGACATCATCGAAATCCTTGGATGGACCCACGCGACATTTGGAGTTGCAGCGAGAAAACGCTACGAAAAGTTGCTAGCAACTGCGTTGCGTGATGTTGCTCGCGATCCCCTGCGTGCCGGCACGACTATTCGCGCTGAACTTGGTGATGACGTGCGCTGTTATCACCTTCGTTATAGTCGTGAGCGGGCAAAAAGCGAAACAGGTCTCGTTAAAACCCCGAGACATTTGTTACTTTATCGTGCACTACGACCCGGTTTGGTGGGCGTCGGTCGCGTTCTTCATGATTCGATGGAAATCGAACGTCATCTTCCGGCCGACTATGGTGATACCTCCTAAGAATGTCTGGAGGCGTCCCTGTCCTGTGCCGAAAACGGTATGGCGGACTCGTCATCCACAGGAACCTTCTCACCATCCATCCCGCCACGTTGTTCTTCCGCACACGCTTTGTTAACCCGTTGAAAGAGGCCTTTCAGAAAACGGGTAGGGAATCATGCTGGCGACCGCAGAGGCGATTTCAGCCGACAGACCGGAAAAGCGCATCAAGGATCGCGCTCAGACCGAGAAGGCGATTTTTAATGCGGCACGGTCGCTGCTTGCCGAAGAGGGGTTTCAAGGCTTCGGCATCAACGCCGTTGCCCGCCGCGCCGGCTGCGACAAGCAGCTCATCTATCGGTATTTCGGCGGCCTTGATGGTCTGATCGAGGCGATCGGCGAGGATCTCGGTTCCTGGGTAAAAGATCGCATTCCCGAAGACACTGGCGGCATGTTTCTGCTGACCTATGGCGATCTCATGGAAAAGCTGGCGCTTTATTTCATGGATGCGCTGCGCAGCGATCCTCTCGTTTGCAAGATCATCGCCTGGGAAGTGTCTGACGGGTCACCGCAGGTGCGTCAACTGGCCGAAGCTCGCGCCAAGTCGCTGGGCAAATGGCTGGAGCGCATGCGAGGCTCGCTCGCTGCGCCGAAGGGTGTGGATACCGCCGCCGTCAATGCTGTCCTGTTCGCCGCAATTCAGCACCTCGTCATTTCTGCTGCCACCAGCGGTCAGTTCGCTGGCGTGCCGCTCAAATCAGACCGGGACTGGGACAAGATCACCACCGCCGTCAAAAGACTGGTGCGCGGCGTTTACGGCTGACACGCGTTGCCGGAGCTGATGGGAACAGCCGAGGCAAGCCCGAAATTAACGAAAAATCAGCCATGTTTTCACCGGGCGCGCAACCGCCCGGTGCTTCCGTCCGTTCACAGGAACACATTCTTTTCCACAACTCGCCCGACCGCCATTAACCATAATAACAGCTTTCATTTGCCTCGCCCTGGCTGCCGGTCCAGTGTGGATTAACGAAATGTTAACCATGCGCAATGACTGCGCATAAGGGAGCCGCAAGTGAGCCGCTGGACAGCTTTAGGCGTCATGATGACGTTTTTTGTGATGCTGCCGTTGGATATCGACGCGCCGGCGCTGAACCTCTGCCTGATGGCTGCGGTGCGCTGGGCGGTGCTTGCCGGCTTTCCCGATACGATGTTTGTACGGGGGCAGGCGGCATGAAGTGGTTTCTTATCCTATGGGCCGGTCCCGTCGCATTGCTGGGCAGCTGGTACTGGCTCTCCTATTACGACATGAGCTTCGGCTTCTACATGCTGACGCGTCAGACCCATGATCTTGTGTTCGAGATTTACGGCAATATTCTCGGTCTTCCGCCGGAAAGCCTGCCGCCGCTGGTGGCGCGCGCCATCGCGGTCGACAGCCTGATCGTTTTTGCAATTCTCGCATTTCGCAAAAGAAAGCAGATTGCTGCCTGGTGGCAGGGCCGTCAGTCGGCGGCGCGGGTGAGTGCGGAAAGCCTGTCCAGCGCGCCCTGAAGAATAAAGCTTGCGGCGGCTGAATCGATGCGTTCGGCGCGTTTGGCACGAGAGACATCCATTTCCAGCAAAGCGCGTTCTGCGGCGACGGTTGAAAGCCGCTCATCCCAATAAATGAAGGGCAGGTCGGTTTTTTCTCCCATAGTGCGCACGAAGGCGCGGGTTGCCTGCACGCGGGGTCCGGCGGAGCCGTCCATGTTCATCGGCAGGCCGATAATGAAGGCGGCGACCTTTTCCTTTTCAGCGAAGGCCAGCAGCACCTGGGCGTCCTGTGTGAATTTTACACGCTTCAACACCGGACGCGGTGTCGCGAAACGCCGCGACAGATCCGACATGGCAAGCCCTATTGTCTTCGTACCGAGGTCTAGGCCGGCAATAGCCTGGCCGGGCTGAAGCACCTGCGCCAGTTCCTCGATGGTGAGTGTCGCCATGTCTCGCGCTGTCCTTACCGCTTCCGGACGAATTCGGTGCGCAGCACCAGACCCTTGACCGCATCATGCCTGCAATCGATCTCTTCGGGATTGTCGGTCAGGCGGATCGACTTGATGACGGTGCCCTGCTTGATGACCGTACTGGTGCCCTTGACCTTCAAATCCTTGATCAGGGTGACGGAATCGCCATCTTCAAGCACATTGCCCGCCGCATCGCGTACTTCATTCGCACGCGCCGCTTCTGCAGCCAGTTCGGAAGCGGGTCGCCATTCGCCGCTCGCTTCGTCATACACGTAATCGTCATTATCCGCGGCCATTGTCGCCTCTCTGAAATATCGGTAGTGCGGTTGTTCAGGCCGTCCTATGTCATACTATACCGGCAATACAAAGGAGAACTTCCCATGAAAATCACCTGGCTCGGCCATTCCGCCTTCCGCCTTGAAAACGGCAGCGCGAAGATCCTCATCGATCCGTTCTTCACCGGCAATCCCGGTTTTGCCGGGCAGGATGCGAAGTCGGCGGCCGAAGGCATCACCCATATTCTCCTCACGCATGGCCATGGCGACCATGTCGGCGATACCGTGCAGCTTGCCCGCGAAACGGGCGCGGCCGTGCTGGCCAATGCCGATCTTGCCGCCTGGCTGTCCGCCAAGGGCGTCGCCAAGGTCGATATGGGCAATACCGGCGGGACCGTACATTTCGACGGCTTTTCCGTCACCTTCACCAATGCACTGCATTCCTCCGCCCAGATTACCGAAGATGGCGTGTCCCATTCGCTCGGCAATGCCAATGGCCTGATGCTGCATTTCGAGGACGGCCCGGCCGTCTATCACATGGGTGATACCGACATCTTCTCCGACATGAAACTGATCAACGAACTGCACCAGCCGGATATCGGCCTCGTGCCAATCGGTGACCGCTTCACCATGGGCGGAGCCGTCGCGGCGCTCGCCTGCCAGCGCTTCTTCAATTTCGGCAATGTCATTCCCTGCCACTACGGTTCCTTCCCGATCATCGACCAGACACCGGAAAAGTTCGTGGCCGGCATGGAAGGGGCGCAAGCGCGTGTCCAAACGCCGAAGGCCGGCGATACGCTGTCCTTCTGAAGCTGCGTGAGAGCATGTCGTTGCCGCAAAACCGCTCTGCAGTTCGACACGACATGCTTTCTACCGTTGCGAAGGACGGACATGGTGATTATAGCGGGTAGGAAAATTCCTACCGGAGTAAAACCATGTCCGTCGATCTCGCCACCGTAAAGCGCGTTGCGCGCCTTGCCCGTATCGCTGTCACCGAAGATGAAGCGCAGAATATGCTCGGCCAGTTGAACGGCATACTCGGTTTCGTGGAGCAGCTTGCGGAAGTGAATGTCGACGGCGTCGAGCCGATGACGTCAGTCACCCCGGTGGAGATGAAAAAGCGCGCCGACGTGGTGACCGACGGCAACAAGGCGGAAGACATCGTCGCCAATGCGCCCGCGACCGACCGGGACTTCTTCATGGTCCCGAAAGTGGTCGAATAACCCGACCGCCGTTTGCCGCCTGATTTTTCCGAGATTTTCGAAAGCCGTTGCCGACCATGACCGATCTGACGAGCCTGACCATTGCCGAAGCCCGCGCAAAGCTGAAAGGCAAAGAATTCTCCGCCCTAGAGCTGACCGACGCCTATCTCTCCGCCATCGATGCGGCCAACGGCGCGCTGAACACCTATGTGGCAACGACGCCGGAAAAGGCGCGCGACATGGCAAAGGCCTCTGATGGCCGTATCGCCTCCGGTGCCGCGGGCGAACTGGAAGGCATTCCGCTCGGCGTGAAGGACCTTTTTGCCACGCGCGACATTCACACGCAGGCCTGCTCGCACATCCTCGACGGCTTCAAGCCGAAGTATGAATCCACCGTCACCCAGAACCTCTGGGATCAGGGCGCCGTCATGCTCGGCAAGCTCAACATGGACGAATTCGCCATGGGCTCGTCGAACGAAAGTTCCTGGTACGGCCCCGCCATCAACCCCTGGCGCGCCAATGGCTCCGAGCAGAAGCTGGTGCCCGGCGGCTCTTCTGGCGGTTCCGCCGCAGCCGTGGCCGCGCATCTGTGCGCCGGCGCAACCGCAACCGACACCGGCGGCTCCATCCGCCAGCCAGCGGCCTTCACCGGCACCGTCGGCATCAAGCCCACTTACGGTCGTTGCTCGCGTTACGGCATTGTCGCTTATGCTTCCTCGCTCGACCAGGCAGGACCGATTGCCCGTGACGTGCGTGACGCCGCAATCCTGCTCAAGACCATGGCAAGCGTTGACGCCAAGGACACGACTTCTGTTGACCTTCCTGTGCCGGATTACGAAAAGGCCATCGGTCAATCGCTGAAGGGCCTGAAGATCGGTATCCCCCGGGAATACCGTGTTGACGGCATGCCGGACGAAATCGAAAAGCTCTGGGCCAAGGGCGTGGAATGGCTGCGTGATGCCGGTGCCGAGGTGGTCGATATCTCGCTGCCGCACACCAAATACGCGCTTCCCGCCTATTACATCGTCGCACCGGCGGAAGCCTCGTCCAACCTTGCCCGTTATGACGGTGTCCGCTACGGCCTGCGCGTCGATGGCAAGGACATTGCCGACATGTACGAAAAAAGCCGCGCTGCCGGTTTCGGCAAGGAAGTGCAGCGCCGCATCATGGTCGGCACCTATGTGCTGTCGGCCGGTTATTACGACGCCTATTACCTGAAGGCGCAGAAGGTCCGCACGCTCATCAAGCGCGACTTCGAAAACGTCTTCCATGAGGGCGTTGACGCGATCCTAGCGCCCATCACCCCATCTTCTGCTTTCGCAGTGGGTGACGAGGAACTCGCCTCCGATCCGGTGAAGATGTACCTGCAGGACGTTTTCACCATCACCGTCAACATGGCCGGCCTTCCGGGCCTCTCGGTGCCTGCCGGTCTCGACGGCAAGGGCCTGCCGCTCGGCCTGCAACTCATCGGCAAGCCTTTCGAGGAAGAAACATTGTTCAAGACGGCCCATGCCATCGAGCAGGCTGCCGGCAAGTTTACCCCCGCCAAGTGGTGGTGAATCCATCCACCAAGTTTTGTACAAGAACGGGCGGCATCAAGTGCCGCCCGTTTTGTTTTCAGCGATTGTCCAACTCACCCCGCACGAGCTCCAGCCCGCGCGTGGTGATGCGGTAGGGCTTGCCGCCGGAGGAGGATATCGCTCTCTTCCGTTTCAGCTTGCGGAAGGTGAGGAGATCGAGGCCGCTGAAAATCCAGCCCTCGCGCGTGAAGAGCGAGATTTTTTCGATTTTACGGGCATCGTCTCGAACGAGTTCAATTCTGCCGCCCTGGGCGAGCAGGTGAAGAATGCGCTGTTCGGCGCGGGAAATGTCCATTTTTTGGAAGTCCGGTCGGCGTCTCATGGACGCGTGAAAGCAAACCCGGGTGCCGTTAAGACAGCCGGCTCGGTTTCATCTGGCCCGGCGCGCAAGAAACTTGCGGGCAGGGCCTTTACCGGGACTCCGATTGAGCGAACATAAAAACTCCGTTCTTGCTTCTTTTGGATAGCGGCCAAGTCCAGCAGGGTCAAGCCGGTGGCTTGCCCAGCAAAAGCACGCTGGCCGAATCACACTCGCAATGGTTTAATTTTTACGGCCAAGGAGGGCGCGGTTTGATCGTCATTCGCAATGCGCATGAGCGGGAAGCGGAAGTCCTTGCGGCCATCGGCGTCAGGGCGTGGCGGCAGGCGACCGCGGCGCTGGGAATCACATCCACGCTTTACGACAATGCGGCCAGCGCCTTTTCCAATTTCACCCGCTCATCATGGCTTGCCATCCGCGTCGCGGAACTTGGAGGCTCGGTTGCAGGGTGGGCCGCGCGGGAGCATTTTGACGAGGTTATTTCCGACTTCTGGATCGATCCCGATTTTCAACGGAGGGGCGTCGGCAGCCGTCTGCTTGCAGATATTGAAAGACTGATAGAGGACAAGGGCTTCGAGACCATCCGGCTTGAGACACATGCCCAGAACGAACCGGCAGTCGCCTTTTTCCGCCACCATGGCTATAGCGTGCGCTGGCTTTCCGTTTCTTATGCGCCGAAGCTGGACCGCGAGGTGCAATCGGTGGGGCTGCAAAAACAGTTGGCCGAGATCGAGAGTGGCCTTTACGGACCCGGGTTCTGAAACAGCGTTTTCAGCGCAACCGCCAACCGCACCGGCCAGTCCGGCATGATGGCGAGCGATGCGAGAAGGCCACTCTGCAATATCACGATGGACAGCAGGATACTGCGGAACGGCTCCTTGCGTGTTTTGTGCCGTAACAGATGTTGGGCCGACACGGCCCCCAGGCTGCCGCCGACGAGAGCAAGCAGGAGCAGCGTGCTTTCCCGGATACGCCATCCGCCCTGTCTTGCGGCTTCCTTGTCCCACCAATAGACAAGGAAAACGAAGAGATTGAAGCCGATATAGGCGATGAGGCAGAAGGTCATCGTGTCCATAGCGTGATTTGAAACCGGCAAGCGTAAAAAAGGCGTGTCCGGCATTGGCGAAAATCGTAGGCCAGTGGCGAGAGGGCGCAACATGTCTTGCGCCCGCGCTGCATTTGTTCTACCCACCAAGGCCAAAGAACCCGTATATCGTGAGCTTCAGATGACCCTTGTAGACGTGCGCACCCCCGACCCGAAACGCTTCATTCCCGGCGCCACCGGCGATTGGGAAATCGTGATCGGCATGGAGGTGCATGCGCAGGTTCTCTCCAATTCCAAGCTGTTCTCCGGTGCCTCCACCACCTTCGGCAATGCGCCGAACTCCAACGTGTCGCTGGTCGATGCCGCCATGCCCGGCATGCTGCCCGTCATCAACGAGGAGTGCGTCAAGCAGGCGGTACGTACCGGTCTCGGCCTGAAGGCAAAGATCAACAACCGTTCGATCTTCGACCGCAAGAATTACTTCTATCCGGATTTGCCGCAGGGCTACCAGATTTCGCAGTTCAAGGACCCGATCGTCGGTGAAGGCACCATCACCATTTCGCTCGGTCCAGACCGTCAGGGCAATTTCGAGGACATCGAGATCGGCATCGAGCGCCTGCATCTGGAGCAGGACGCCGGCAAGTCCATGCACGACCAGCACCCGACCATGTCCTTCGTGGACCTCAACCGTTCGGGCGTGGCGCTGATGGAAATCGTCTCCAAGCCGGACATGCGCTCGTCGGATGAGGCGAAGGCCTATCTCACCAAGCTGCGCTCCATCGTGCGTTATCTCGGCACCTGCGACGGCAACATGGATGAAGGCTCCATGCGCGCCGACGTCAACGTCTCCGTGCGCCGTCCGGGCGAAGGTTTCGGTACGCGCTGCGAAATCAAGAACGTCAACTCCATCCGCTTCGTCGGTCAGGCCATTGAATATGAGGCGCGTCGCCAGATCGCCATTCTGGAAGATGGCGGCGTGATCGATCAGGAAACCCGCCTGTTCGATCCCGGCAAGGGCGAGACGCGGTCCATGCGCTCCAAGGAAGACGCGCATGATTATCGCTATTTCCCGGACCCTGATCTTCTGCCGCTTGAATTCGACGATGCTTTCGTTGAGGCGCTGAAGGTCGATCTGCCGGAGCTTCCTGACGACAAAAAGGCACGTTTCGTGGCCGATCTCGGCCTGTCGGTCTATGACGCCTCGATCCTCGTTTCGGAAAAGGCAATTGCCGATTATTACGAGGCGGTTGCTGCCGGTCGCGATGCGAAGGCCGCTGCCAACTGGGTCATCAACGATCTGCTCGGTGCACTGAACAAATCGGGCAAGGATATCGAGACGACCCCGGTTTCGCCAGAACAGCTCGGCGGTATCATCGATCTCATCAAGGCCGAGACCATTTCCGGCAAGATCGCCAAGGACCTGTTCGAGATCGTCTGGAACGAGGGCGGCAATCCGGCTGAGATCGTCGAAGCCCGCGGCATGAAGCAGGTGACCGATACCGGCGCCATCGAAAAGGCAGTCGATGAAATCATCGCCGCCAACCCGGACCAGGTCGAGAAGGTCAAGGCGAAGCCAACGCTCGCCGGCTGGTTCGTCGGTCAGGTCATGAAGGCGACGGGCGGCAAGGCCAACCCGCAGGCGGTGCAGGCGCTGGTCAAGGCCAAGCTTGGCATTGAGGACGAATAGGAACTGCGGGCCGGAGTGGCCTCAAAAAAGGTGGAGAGAGACTGTAGACCTCTCCGTCGTCATCCTCGGGCTTGTCCCGAGGATCTAACGACCCACAAGATCAAACGTTATTGGATCCTCGGGACAAGCCCGAGGATGACGTCGAGATTGGGGGCTGACATATCTTGCTGCCGGGATCAACGCCCGGCTTTTTCTATTCTGAGACGGAGCCAAATCATGTTTTTCATCCGCACCGCAGGTCTGCGAGATATCGAGCCCCTACGCACGTTGCTGGCCACGACATGGCACGCCACCTATGACGCGATCTACGGCGCGGACAAGGTGAACGAGCTGATTGCCGCATGGCATTCGCCGCAGGCCATGAAGGACCGGGTCGAGAAAAAGGGCGGCGAGTTTCTGGTGGCTGATGACGGCAAGCGGATCGGCGGCATGGCCTATGGCTCGATGTCCACCAAAATGGCGAAGACCGCCCTGCTGCACCAGCTTTACGTGGCGCCCGATCTTCAGCGGCAGGGTGTCGGCCGCGACCTCTTCGCGGAGCTTGAAACCTGCTTTCCGGATGCGGAAATCATGCGGCTGGAAGTCGAGCCTAAAAATACTGTCGCAATCGCCTTTTATGAAGGCGTCGGATTTGTCGAGGTGGACCGAATCGAGCGCATGGCTGGCATCGAGGGGCTGCCCGGCATCGTTATGGAAAAGAGCCTGACCCGATGAATGCGACCTTGGAAAATCTTGTAATTCGAACGGCGAGCGAAAACGATGTGCCGGCGCTTGCCGCCATATTTGCCGCCGACGAGATCGGTGGCCACGGCGATACGGCAGACGAATCGGCGCAGCCCGATTACCTCGCCGCCTTCCGGGCCATCGAGGCGTCGCCCAGCGAAACGCTTTATGTCGCTGAACTGGATGGCGAGGTGGTCGGCACCTTCCAGACGGCGATCCTCACCAAGCTCGTCGGGCGAGGGGCGAAGTCCATGGTGATCGAGGCAGTGCAGACGCGGGCCGATATGCGCGGTCGCGGCATCGGTGCGGTGATGATCAATTTTTGCCTGGAAGAAGCCCGCCGACAGGGTCTGAAAGCCGCGCAGCTCACCTCCAACATGGCCCGGCTAGACGCGCATCGCTTTTACGAGCGGCTCGGTTTCGAGAAGCGGCATCTGGGCTTCAGGATGAAGCTGAAATAGCGCGGATATATCTCGAAATGCTGGACAATTGCCGTGAGGGGCGGCATAAGCATGTCTTGTGCCGTGCACGGAAAATCGCTGCGGCGCATTCAAGCCCGAGGAACGTAGAATGAAGACTCTCCTGACGCAAATCTTCACCTGGTGGAATGGCCAGACGATCGGAACGCGGTTTCACACCTGGCGTTTCGGCAAGAAGGTAGGACAGGACGAGTTGGGCAATACCTATTACGAAGGCGGCACCACATCCTGGGGCATGCCGCGCCGCTGGGTGATCTACAATGGTTATGCTGAGGCCTCGGCCATTCCGCCCGGCTGGCATGGCTGGATGCATTACCGCACCGACGTGCCGCCGAGTCAGGAAAGCTACGTTGCGCGTGACTGGCAAAAGCCGCACCAGCCCAACCTCACCGGTTCGTCCAATGCCTATCGCCCGCAGGGGTCGCTGGCTGTGGCCGGCGAGCGCCCGCGCGTAACCGGCGACTACGACGCCTGGACCCCCGGCAACTAAGCATCTTGTGATGCGCGGTGTTGTGCAAAACACCGCGCTTGTATCCGCCCTCACCGGTTTTTGCCACATTCCGCCCTTAGGCGTTGATCCGGTCGGCGGTTCGACACAGGCAAATATTTGGAGACATATCGTATGAGGAAAATCACGCGGGATCGTTCTTTGCGTGCGCTGACAGTCTCGCTGTTTGCAGCGGTCTCTGCTGTTCTCCTCGTATCACCCGTCTCCGCCGCCCGTCTCGAAAACCGTGTGGCGGTGTTTTCCGGCATCGACAAGATCACCGGCCGCATCACGTCTTTCGATGTCTATATCGATGAGACCGTGCAGTTCGGCGCGCTTCAGGTGACGCCGAAAGTCTGTTATTCCCGCGACCAGACGGAAGCCCAGAAGATCGACGCTTTTGTCGAGGTCGATGAAATCACGCTCGACCGCAAGATCAAGCGAATTTTCACGGGCTGGATGTTCGCCGACAGTCCCGGCCTCAACGCTGTGGAACACCCGATCTACGACGTGTGGCTGACGGGCTGCAAGCAGGATTCTGACGTTCCTGCTCCCTCTACGGCAAGCAAATAACCTTACGTAAAGTCTTCAAAATTGCAGACTGGGCCGGTTGACGGCAAGGTCGAGCATTTTCGTATAATCCTGCTTCGGTACGTCAATCGCGCCGAACGTCTTGAGGTGCTCTGTCGTAAATTGCGTGTCGAGCAGGGTGAAACCCTGCTGTCGCAAGCGCTCCACCAGATGCACGAGGCAAATCTTCGATGCATTGGTGCGGCGGGAAAACATGCTCTCGCCGAAGAAGGCGGCGCCCAGCGAGACGCCGTAAAGCCCGCCGACAAGTTCCTCGCCTTCCCACGCTTCGACACTATGGGCGTGGCCGATCTGGTGCAACTCGCTATAGAGCCTGCGGATGACGGCGTTGATCCAGGTGCTCGGTCTGTCCGGCGCTTCCGCCGCGCATCCAGCCATCACCGCTTCGAAAGCGGTGTTAAAGCGAATCTCGAACGGCTTCCTGCGCATCGCTTTGGCGAGGCTTTTGGAAACGTGAAAACTATTGAGGGGAATGATGCCGCGAATTTCCGGCTCGACCCAGAACAGTTCCGGATCATCGGCCGAATCGGCCATGGGAAACAGGCCGGCTGAATAGGCGCGCAGCAGAATATCGACCGTTATGTCGTTATTTCTGCTGCGCCGCCCAGCCATATCGTCTTAGTGAGACGCGTCACCGGCCAGATATTTTTCCAGCCAGTGAATATCGTAATCGCCGTTCAGAATATCTTCGTTCTGGAGAAGATCCTGGAAAAGCGGCAGTGTTGTCTTGATGCCGTCAACGACGAACTCATCCAGCGCGCGACGCAGGCGGCGAATGCACTCGTCACGGTCGCGGCCGTGAACGATGAGCTTGCCGATCATGCTGTCGTAATAGGGCGGGATCTTGTAGCCCTGATATGCACCGGAATCGACGCGCACACCAAGACCGCCCGGCGTGTGGAAATAGGTCAGCGTGCCCGGCGAGGGAACGAAGGTGCGCGGGTCTTCGGCATTGATTCGGCATTCGATGGCGTGGCCATGGAATTCGATATCCGCCTGCGTGACCGACAGGCCCTGGCCTGAAGCGACCCTGATCTGTTCCTGCACGAGATCCATGCCGGTAATCGCTTCCGTTACCGGATGCTCCACCTGCAGACGGGTATTCATTTCGATGAAATAGAACTCGCCGTTTTCATACAGGAACTCGATGGTGCCGGCGCCGCGATATTTCAGCTTGCGCATGGCGCTCGCGCAAATTTCGCCGATCTTCATGCGCTGTTCGACGGTCAGAGCCGGCGAATTGGCTTCTTCCAGCACCTTCTGGTGACGGCGCTGCAACGAGCAATCGCGTTCGCCAAGGTGAACGGCATTGCCTTCGCCATCGCCGAACACCTGCACTTCGATATGGCGCGGCTTGCCGAGGTATTTTTCCATGTAGACCGCGTCGTTGCCGAAGGCTGCCGCCGCTTCGGAGCGGGCCGTCGCAACGGCCTCTTCCAGATCGGCTTCGGTCTTCGCCACCTTCATGCCGCGACCGCCGCCGCCCGCCGTCGCCTTGATGAGGACGGGAAAGCCGATTTCGCGGGCGATCTCAAGCGCGTTTTCAGGCTTCACTTCGCCGTCGGAGCCGGGAACAACGGGAATACCAAGCTCCATCGCCGTCTGCTTGGCGGTGATCTTGTCGCCCATGATGCGGATATGTTCGGCGGTCGGTCCGATGAAGGTGATGCCGTGCGCGTCGAGAATATCGGCGAACTTTGCATTTTCCGACAGGAAGCCGTAACCGGGATGAACGGCGTCCGCCCCGGTGATTTCGCAGGCCGCAACGATCTGGTGGATGTTGAGGTAGCTGTCACGCGAAGGCGGCGGGCCGATGCAGACGCTCTCGTCGGCAAGGCGCACATGCATGGCATCCGCGTCGGCCGTGGAATGCACGGCCACCGTCGGAATGCCAAGCTCCTTGGCGGCGCGCAGGACACGTAGTGCAATCTCGCCGCGGTTGGCTATGAGGATCTTCGAAACCATGCTGAACCGCCTTTATTCGATGACCACGAGGGCTTCGCCATACTCCACGGGCTGAGCGTCGTTGACGATGATTTCCACGACCTTGCCGGACTTGGGAGCCGGAATCTGGTTCATGGTCTTCATGGCTTCGACGATGAGGATGGTCTGGCCTTCCTTGACCGTTGCACCCACTTCGATGAAGGGACGTGCGCCCGGGGCAGGCGAAAGATAGACCGTGCCGACCATCGGCGAGGACACGGTGTTGGCCGGGTTTCGGGCAGGTGCTGCGGAGGACGCAGAGGCTGCCGGCGCGGCTGCGGCCGGCGCAGCAAGGGGGGCTGCCGCCGGTGCGGGCGCATAAGGAGCAGGCGCTGCGGCATAGACCGTGGCGGCGGGAGCGGCGCGGGAAACGCGGATGCGCAGGTCGTCCTGCTCCACTTCGATTTCCGAAAGGTCGGTATCGTTGAGGATATTCGCGAGTTCGCGGATCAGTTCCTTGTCGATACCCTGTTTCTTTTCAGACATGACAAACCCTATTCTTTGTTTCTTTTTATGCCGTGATGTTTTTCAGCGCGTGAAGCGCCATGATGTATCCATATGGTCCGAAACCGCAGACCATGCCCTTAGCCGCGGGTGATACCATCGATTTGTGACGGAACTCTTCGCGGGCGTGGATGTTGGAAATGTGCACTTCCACGACGGGCGTGGAAATCGCGCGAATGGCGTCATGCAACGCGATGGATGTGTGGCTGTAGGCGCCGGGATTGATGACGACGCCAGCCGCCCGCTCACCCGCCTCCTGCAACCAGTCCACCAGCACGCCTTCGTGGTTCGACTGGCGGAATTCCACTGCGAAACCGAGATCGGCACCGGCTTGAAGGCAATCATTTTCGATGTCCTTCAGCGTCTTGCCACCATAGATACCCGGTTCCCTTTTTCCCAGCATGTTGAGATTGGGGCCGTTGATGACGATGATGATGTTGCTCATTCACGTTTCCATAAGAAAATCAGCGACACCTATAGACTGCGCAGCCGTCAAGGAAAAGCCCCCGCAAGCCCTAAACCGGCCGCTGGGCAGGCATCTCACAGGGAATGCAGTGGCTTTTTTAGCAATCAGGAGCAGGTGGCTTTTCCACAGCTGCGCATATTGGCGATTTTTTCCTTCAGAGGGTCGGCGCCGACCGCACCGAAAACCGCCTCGTCGCCGACGATATAGGACGGCGTTCCGGTGATGCCGAGGCTGTTGGCCAGCTTGTAGGTTTCCTGCACCTGCGCATCATTCGGGTTTTCCGCCATCGACTTGCGGATGTCTGCTTCCTTGAGGCCGAGCGAGGTCGCGACTTCCATGGCGCTGTCCTCATTCGCCCGTCCGCGACCACCAAGCAGGGTGCGCTGGAATTCTGCGTATTTGGCCGGAGCAAGCAGCTTCACAGCGTTGGAGACTCGGTGGGCCGCAACCGATTCCGGTCCGAGGATCGGGAATTCCTTGAGGACGACGCGCACCTTCTTGTCGCCCTCCAAAATCGCGTCCATATCGCCCATGGCGCGTTTGCAGTAACCGCAATTATAGTCGAAGAACTCGACCAGCGTCACATCGCCATCCGGGTTGCCGAGCGCCAGATCGTATTTTGATTCGAAGATGGTCTTCTTGTTGTCGGCAACGGCCTCCGCCGCCTTGGCGTTGCGCGCCGCATATTGTTTGCGCTCAAGCGCATCCTGAACCTCGAGCATGATTTCCGGGTTCTCGATCAGATATTGCTTGATGAACTCGCCCATTTCCTTCTTCTGCTGCTCGTCGAGCGCATGGGCGGGCAGGGAGGCGAATACCGTCGAAAGGGCCGTCACGCTGGCAAGAAGGGTGGAACGGAGAAAATGCGCCATATCGGTCCTCATTCTGTGCGGCCGGAGCCTCTTGAAATCTTATGAAGGCAATTACCTTACTTTAAGCCAAATGCCATACGGCAAAAATACTTGTCCGCATTATGATCGCATGATTGTGAAGATTGTGATTCTGCGGCAAGTCTCTGAAATACGGTTCAGGAAAGAGCATGCCCTTGATAACGATCTCGAAGCGGAGCGCCGTCGAACCCTTTCACGCCATGGACATTCTGGCGGAAGCGAACAGGCGCAGGCAGGCGGGCCGCCCCGTCATTTCCATGGCGGTCGGTCAGCCCTCCCATCCTGCACCGAAAGCCTCGCTTGCGGCGGCTGAGGCTGCGCTGAAGCATGGGCGGATCGGTTATACCGATGCGCTCGGCCTGCGTGAGTTGCGGGAAGCGATCGCCGGTCATTACCGCCTTCGCCACCAGGTCGCCATCGATCCCGCCCGCATCGCCGTGACCACTGGCTCATCTGCGGCCTTCAATCTCGCTTTTCTCAGCCTTTTCGATGCGGGCGATTATGTCGCTATCGCAAGGCCCGGCTATCCTGCCTATCGCAATATTTTGAAAGCTCTCGGCCTCAACGTCGTGGAAGTGCCGGTCACGGCCGAAACGGGTTATACGCTGACGCCGGCAAGTCTGGAGCGGGCGGAGACAAAGGCCGGCTGCAAGCTGAAGGGCGTGCTTCTGGCAAGTCCGGCCAATCCGACCGGCACGGTGACCGGCCGCGAGGCTTTGAAGCGGCTGGCCAGCTATTGCGAAAGCCGCGACATGGCTTTCATTTCCGACGAGATCTATCACGGCCTCACCTTTGTCGGGGAAGAGACGAGCGCGCTCGAAATCACCGACAATGCCGTGATCATCAACTCCTTCTCCAAATATTATTGCATGACGGGCTGGCGCATCGGTTGGATGGTGCTGCCCGAGAATCTGGTCCGTCCCGTCGAATGTCTGGCCCAGAGCCTTTATATTTCCGCGCCTGAACTGTCGCAGCTTGCGGCGACGGCAGCCTTTTCGGCGGCGGAGGAACTGGATGTCTACCGGGAAAGCTATCGCACCAACCGCGATTTCCTGATGGCGCGCCTGCCGGAGATAGGCCTGCCGCTGGCGTCCCCGATGGATGGCGCTTTTTACGCCTATGTCGATACCAGCCGCTTTTCCAACGACAGTATGGATTTCGCCAGGCGCATGCTGGCGGAAATCGATGTGGCGACGACTCCAGGCATGGATTTTGATCCAGAGGAAGGCCACAGGGCGCTGCGCATTTCCTATGCGGGTTCCGTATCTGACATTGCCGAGGCCGTTGGACGTATTGCCGGCTGGTTGAAATAAGCCGGGATCATCCGTTCGTGGTGCTCAGGTGGGCGTGCAGCTGAAGGTGCTGTTGAAAGCCTTTTCGCCCTTTGTCGTGAAGGTCAGTACCCTTCCGTTTCCGCGCCGCAGCCAGTCCCGTTGCTGCATGGCTTCAAGCAGCGATGCGCCGAGCCCACCGCCGAGATGATGGCGGCGCTCACTCCAGTCCAGGCAATGCAGGCAGACCGGGCGACGGGCCTTCTCGAGCGGTGAAAGGTCTATGCCGAAGCTTGAGAAGAACTCGCGTCCGCTCTCCGTTAAGGCAGGATCATCACCTAACGTCACGAGCCCCTTTGCGGTGATGGCGGCTAGCAGCGCCACGCCGCTTTCCCCGGCCAGATGATCGTAGCAGATGCGCGCTTCCCGCAGCGCCTTGTCCTTCGGTCCCGTGCGGACGCGGACTGCGCCCGTGCGCTGGGCAAGACCCATCAATGCTTCCAGAACATGCGCCACATCCTCGTCGGAAAGACGGAAATAGCGGTGACGTCCCTGTTTTTCCGCTTTCAAGAGTTGCGCCTCGGAGAGCTTCGACAGATGACCGCTGGCGGTCTGCAGGGTCACGCCGGCGGCTTCGGCAAGCTCGCTTGCGGTGAGCGCACGTCCGTCCATCAGCGCCGTCAGGATGTTGGCGCGGGCAGGGTCGCCGATCAGCGCGGCGACATTGGCGATCAGGGGGCCGTCTTTCATGCTTCGATGCTAGCCGAAGCATTAAAGCAAAGCAATGGCGTAAAAGAGAGAGGCAAAATACGAGGAGACAAACGATGCTGACCTGTTTCATCCGCTACGAGATCGATCCTTTCAAGGTCGATGCTTTTGAGCGATATGCCCGCACATGGGGTGAGGCGATACCGCGCTGCGGGGCCGATCTGATCGGTTATTATGCGCCGAAGGAGGGATCGAGCACCATTGCCTACGGTGTCTACAACATCGAAAATCTGGCCGCCTACGAAGCCTACAGGGCACGGCTCGCCGCCGATCCCGCGGGGCGGGAAAACTACGAATTCGCCCGCCGCGAACAGTTCATTCGCAGAGAGGACCGGCTTTTCCTGCGTCTCGCCTCCGCTCCGCACGCCGGAGGCGGACAATGATTGCCGTTATTTTCGAGGTCTGGCCGGCTGAAGGCGAGAAGCAGCATTATCTCGACATAGCGGCAGGCCTGCGAGCTGAACTGGAGACCGTCGACGGTTTTCTGTCCGTCGAGCGGTTTCAAAGTATCGGCAATCCGGACAAGATGCTCTCTCTGTCCTTCTTCCGGGATGAGGAGGCGGTGAGGGCGTGGCGCAACACCCTGCCGCATCGCGCCGCGCAGTCGCTTGGCCGGTCCGGCGTTTTTTCCGATTACCGGCTGCGTATCGCGCAGGTGATCCGCGACTACGGCCTGGAGGAACGGGAGGAAGCGCCAGCCGACAGCCGGGAAGTCCATCCGGCAGGGGGAAATGGCTAGGCTGACTTTTTCAGCATCAGTTTTTCTGCATGCCGCTGCAAGGCTTTCTGGTTCGAACTCGCCTTTGAAACCCGTTATAGATGGGCCAATATGGTGCGGGGCACCCCTAGAATTGGACAAGGAGAAAAGCGATGTCGGCGGAGAAGGTAGCGATTGTAACGGCAGGCGGCAGCGGCATGGGAGCTGCCGTGGCGAAACGTCTGGCCGCGGATGGCTACAAACTCGCGATCCTGTCCTCTTCCGGCAAGGGAGAGGCGCTGGCGCAGGAACTGGGCGGCATCGGCGCCACCGGCTCCAACCAGTCCAATGACGATCTCCAGCGGCTAACGGATTTGACGCTCGAAAAATTCGGCCGCATCGATGTGCTGGTCAACAGCGCCGGCCATGGTCCGCGCGCCTCCATCCTCGATATCACCGATGAGCAATGGCATACGGGTCTCGATGTCTATCTGATGAACGTCATCCGCCCGACACGGATCGTCGCCCCCATCATGGTGAAACAGAAAGCGGGCGCCATCGTCAACATTTCGACTGCCTGGGCTTTCGAACCGAGCAGCATGTTCCCGACATCCGCCGTGTTCCGCGCCGGCCTTGCCTCCTATACCAAGATTTTCGCCGATACCTATGCGGCCGACAATGTGCGCATGAACAATGTGCTGCCCGGCTGGATCGACAGCCTGCCGGCAACGGAGGAGCGCCGAGAGAGCGTGCCAATGCAGCGTTACGGCAAGAGCGAGGAAATCGCCGCTACCGTGGCATTCCTTGCCTCTGAGGGGGCGGGATATATTACCGGTCAGAATATCCGCGTTGATGGCGGGTTGACGCGGTCCGTTTGACGGGCTGACCTTTCCCATTCCTCATCCCGCGCCTGCCGCAGGAATTGTGAGCGGTTCGAAAAAAGTTCTTTGCACCGATAAAAGAAAACGCCCGCAACATCGTTACGGGCGTCTTTTATCCAAGATGTGGCTTCTCTCAGAAGAAGCCTTTGCGCTGCCACCAGCCGCCCTTGCGCGGCTTTGGTTCATCGCCTTCAGGCGTTGCGGGTGAGCCGGAAGAGGTCACCACCGGCTCCGAATGCGAGACATTACTGCCTCGGTTCGCGCGGACCTTTTCTTCGTTCGCCGTTGCTTCCGCTTCCGGAGCGAGATCGGCCGAGGCTTCACCTGCTTCTTCGATGGCGACGTCGACAACGGTTTCCTTGACGATCACCGGCTCTACCGTTTCAACGGCTTCTGCCTTCGGTGCTTCTTCGGTTTCAGTCTTTACTTTCGCCTTGCGGGTGCGGCGCGGCTTTTTCGGTGCTTCAACCTCAACGACGTCGGCAACCACACCTTCCACCACTTCGGCGGCGGTCGGTTCTTCATTCACTGATGCTTCGGCGGAAACCTCTTCGCTTTCGCCTTCCTCGCCGTCCGCGGCGTCGAGTGCCTCGTCTTCCGCACGGTTGCGGCGGCCGCCACGCTTGCCGCGACGGCGGCGCTTGCGCTTGCCATCCTCATCGGACGTCAGTGCTTCCGCTGTACCATTTTCGTTTTCAGCATCGGCCTCATCGGTTTCGACGCCGTCGTCGTCACCTTCGGCATCGTCGCCTTCGGACTGGGCGTCAAGCGCGCCGTTCTGGTCGTTCTGACCGCCCTTACCGCGACGACGGCGGCGGCGCTTGCGCTTGCGCTTGCCTTCCTCGCCATTGTCGCCCTGCTGCTGGCGCGGCTCGGAGGGCTGGGCCTTGACGATTTCTTCCTCGTCTTCGTCCTCTTCCACCTCTGCGACGAAATCGTCTTCCTCTTCCACGAAGTTCGGCAGCATCTGGATGAGGCTTTCGATCTTCACCGGATTTTCGACGGCTTCACCGCGATCGATGGCGAAATGCTGCGCACCGACACCGGCGTCGGCAGCGATGATGATGGACACACCGAAGCGGCCTTCATAATCGACGATCGTGCCACGCTTGTGGTTGAGCAGGTAAAGCGCCGTTTCCGGCGTGCAGCGCACGGTGATGTTGTGGGTGGTGTTGCGCAGCAGATATTCCTCGACGCCACGCAGAACATGCAGGGCGATGGAAGATTCGGAGCGCACATGGCCCGTGCCGCCGCAATGCTGGCAGACCTGCGTGGTCGATTCCAGCACCGAAGCGCGGATGCGCTGGCGCGACATTTCCAGAAGGCCGAAATGCGAGATGCGGCCGACCTGGATGCGTGCCCGGTCGTTCTTCAGGCAATCCTTGAGCTTCTTCTCGACAGCGCGGTTGTTGCGCTTTTCTTCCATGTCGATGAAGTCGATGACGACAAGACCGGCAAGGTCGCGCAGGCGAAGCTGGCGCGCCACTTCTTCCGCCGCCTCGAGGTTCGTCGTCAGCGCGGTTTCCTCGATGGAATGCTCGCGGGTCGAACGGCCTGAGTTGACGTCGATGGAAACCAGCGCTTCCGTCTGGTTGATGATGAGGTAACCGCCCGACTTCAGCGTCACCTGCGGCTGCAGCATGCGGTCGAGCTGGGCCTCGATACCGGAGCGCGAGAAGATCGGGTGAATGTCGCGGTAAGGCTGAACCACCTTGGCGTGGCTCGGCATCAGCATCTTCATGAAGTCTTTCGCTTCACGATAGCCTTCTTCGCCCGAAACGATGATCTCGCCGATATCCTTGTTGTAGAGATCGCGGATCGAACGCTTGATCAGCGAGCCTTCCTCGTAAACGAGGCAGGGGGCCGTGGAGTTCAGCGTCAGCGTGCGGACATTTTCCCACAGACGCATCAGATATTCGAAGTCGCGCTTGATTTCGACGCGGGTGCGGTTGGCGCCGGCGGTGCGCAGGATGACGCCCATGCCCTGCGGCACGTCCAGATCGCGCGCGATTTCCTTCAGGCGCTTGCGGTCGGCCGGCTGGGTGATCTTGCGGGAAATACCGCCGCCACGCGCCGTATTCGGCATCAGAACGGAGTAACGGCCGGCAAGCGACAGGTAAGTGGTCAGCGCCGCACCCTTGTTGCCGCGTTCTTCCTTGGCAACCTGCACAAGAAGAATCTGACGGCGCTTGATGACTTCCTGGATGCGATACTGCTTGCGCGGCTTGCGGGCGACGCGGTCCGGAACCTCTTCCATGGCGTCTTCGGCGCCGACGGATTCGATCACTTCCTTCTCGTGATGATCGTCATCGTCGTCGTCATCGTCGTCATTGCCGCGGCGAAGACCCTCGACTTCCTCGGAAATCGTGTCGGTATCGACCATGGCGGCCATTTCGCCGCCGGTGCTGCCCTCGTCTTCGGAAGACGCTTCGGCGGCCTCGGCCGCAGCGGCTTCTTCTTCCGCCGTCTTCTTCTTGGCGCGGGGGCGGCGGGTGCGTTTTTTCGGCTTTTCTTCCTCAGCGGGTGTTTCTTCCGCGACGACCTCGACGGCTGCTTCTTCGGTAACCGCTTCCACAACGGGTGCAGCTTCTTCCGTGACAACGGTCTCGGTGGTTTCGCTTGCGGAAACAATGCCGACATCCGGCTGATCCACCTGCGAAAGGTCGATCATGGGCGCACCGGGCTCGGGGGCGTCTGCAGATTCGAAATCGTCGCTGCGGCGATGATCCTCGGCTTCTGCTTTCAGCAGGGCCTGTCGGTCAGCGAGCGGGATCTGGTAATAATCCGGGTGTATTTCCGCAAAGGCGAGAAAGCCGTGGCGATTTCCACCGTAATCGACAAAAGCCGCCTGAAGCGAGGGCTCAACGCGGGTGACCTTGGCAAGATAGATATTGCCGCGGATCTGTTTCTTGTGCTCCGATTCGAAATCGAATTCCTCGATCCGGTTCCCACGGACAACGACTACGCGTGTCTCCTCTTCGTGGGAGGCGTCGATAAGCATTTTGTCTGCCATGTAAGCTGTGCTCCTCGGCGCAGCCTTGTTTTATACGAGAACAGGCCCGCCACACGGACGAGCCTTTCATATGAGTGCAAGGATGTGCCGGAAATGAAGTCTCCTGCCGGGCGTCTGTAAACTGGCAGCATCCGGACCGACGGCGAGGCGCTTGGCCTGCTCCTGGTATCCGGTTCATGTGAAAACTGCTGCGACATCATTGGCCAGGCGGAACGACAATAATATATAGACCCCTTGGGATCCGATGAATTTGCTCTCCTCAGAGCGGCGGTGGCAGCGCCACCGGGTAGGTCTCCGGCCACGGCCGGAATTGATCGAGTTTCAGGATAAATGTAACGACGGCAGATGATTGCCCGATTTGCAGCGCCAGCGTCTTTTTCGATTGGCAGCCGGCGGGCATCTATCCCGTCAACACTTTTAACCCTCATCCGTGTTGTATGTTTTCTCTGTCACAATAGCAATAGGCTGGCTAAATATGCCATATTATTGGTGGAATTTCCGGGTTAACAATTGGTTCACCAAGGCCTGCGATTGTGGGGCGCAAACGCGCAAACTATCGTACGGCGTGGTTGAAATGGCGCTGTTACCGGCGTTTTTCCTCGCTGTTTATCGAAAATGACTGAAATACGGAATTTCTTGAAGGCCATGAATTTCACGCGCAACGCAGCGATATTCGGTGGGAGAGGGCGGCTTGGCGCGCGAATCGCGCGGCTTGCGTCGGCTCTGGCATTTTCCGTCGCCGCTTCTTTCTCCGTCGCGCCGTCGGCCCATGCCGTGGAGCCGCTCGTTGTCCATCAGGCGCGGATCATCGGCGATGAGGCGCGCACGCGCATCGTTCTAGACTTCGCCGAGGAGCCGGAATTCGATGTTCACTATCTCGATTCGCCCGCCCGCATCGTTGTCGACTTTCCGGCGGTGAATTTCAGCTTCCCCGCATCCGAGCTGAAGCCGACCGGTCTTTTTTCAGATATCCGTTTCGGCACCATGGGGCAGAACAGCGCCCGGATCGTGCTGACGGCGAAAAAGCCGGTTCAGGTGGCGGTTGCCGAAACCAAGAAAGCTGATGGCGGCCAATCTTTCCATTTCGTGCTCGATACGGAAATCACCACCAAGGGCAAGTTCGCGGAGCTGGTGAAGCATCAGCAGTGGCGGACACCAGCGCCGGTGACGACTGCAGCGATCGCGCCCGACGGCAAGACGTCGCGGCCGGCGGAATTCGTCATCGCGGTCGATGCCGGCCATGGCGGCATCGATGCCGGCGCCAGCGGCGGCACTACCGGCACCGAGGAAAAGGTCATCACGCTGACTTTCGCCAAGGAACTTGCCGAGCGGTTGAACCGCGAACCTGGTATAAAGGCGTTCCTCACGCGCGATTCCGATACTTTTCTCGCCTTGTCCGAACGGGTGACCATCGCCCGCCAGAACAACGCCAATCTCTTTATTTCCCTTCATGCGGATACGTTGAGACAAAAGGGCATCCGTGGCGCGACGGTCTATACGTTGTCGGACCGGGCGTCGGACCGGCAGGCGCAGGAACTGGCGGAGCGCGAAAACAAGTCCGACCAGATCGCGGGTGTTGCCGCCTCCAGCGAGCCGCCTGAGGTGGCCGATATTCTTCTCGATTTCACCCGCCGCGAAACCCAGGCCTTTTCTGTGACGCTGGCCGAAAACATCGTCTCCTCCTTCGAGGGGCAGGTGGGGCTCATCAACAACCCGCACCGCTACGCCGGTTTCATGGTGTTGCGCGCCCATGATGTGCCGTCGGTGCTGCTGGAACTCGGTTTCCTCTCCAATCCGGAAGACGAAAAGCTGCTTCTCGATGGGGAGTGGCGCAAGAAGGTGGCCGATACGCTCGCAACCGCCATTGGGCGATACCGCGCCAAGGCCATGGCAAATGGCGGCTGAGAGGGCTGCCTGCGAAGCGGCAATGCTGTTGCAGACCTGCCATTGACCGCTGAAAACCTGTTCAATTCTTGGGTCTTGCGGACGATTGCGAAGGCGAAGCCCTATTTTACTCACATTCGCCGCGTTACTCGGAATGCGGATTCGGTGGCAATCGGCAAAGCGTCCTGAGCGCGATTGCGGACTGCCGCCCGGTAACATATCAGCGAATGCTGCCGTATCCGGCTTGTCATAGAAGGTATGGTGTGCAAAACGGCACGCGATATGCAAGGATGCGCCCGTATATCGTCGGGCGTTGATGGTTACGATTCGAATTATCGGTAGCTTAGTATGATCAGACTGATTGGATATTTTTTCGGCTTGGCCAGCGTGCTTTTTCTGTGCGCAGCCGCCGCCGGTGCAATTTATTTGCACGGCGTGACAAAGGACTTGCCGGATTACGCAGTTCTGAGCACCTATGAGCCGCCGGTGACGACCCGCGTGCATGCCGGCAACGGCGCGCTGATGGCGGAATATGCGCATGAAAAACGCCTTTTCCTGCCGATTCAAGCCATTCCCGACCGCGTGAAGGCCGCTTTCCTTTCGGCGGAAGACAAGAATTTCTACAATCATCCGGGTGTGGATGTCTTCGGCCTCGGCCGCGCCATTCTCGTCAACATCCAGAATCTCGGCTCCGGCCGCCGTCCGGTCGGCGCCTCCACCATCACCCAACAGGTGGCGAAGAACTTCCTTCTGACCAACGACCAGACCATCGACCGCAAGCTCAAGGAAGCCATTCTGTCCTTCCGCATCGAGCAGACCTATTCCAAGGACAAGATTCTCGAGCTTTATCTCAACGAGATTTTCTTCGGCCTGAACTCCTACGGCATTGCCGGTGCGGCGCTCACCTATTTCAACAAGTCGGTGACGGAACTGACGATTGCGGAAACCGCCTATCTCGCGTCGCTGCCGAAGGGCCCGGCCAACTACCACCCGATCCGTCGCGAAAAGGCTGCTCTCGAGCGTCGTAACTGGGTGATCGACCGTATGGCCGAGAATGGCTATATCACTGTGGACGACGCGACGGACGCCAAAAAGCAGCCGCTTGGCGTCAATCTGCGTCGCGGCGGCGCCCATATTTTCGCATCCGATTATTTTGCCGAGGAAGTCCGGCGCCAGATCGTCGAGAAATACGGCGAGGAAGCGCTTCTCGAAGGCGGGCTATCGGTCCGTACCTCTTTCGATCCGCAGATCCAGATGGAGGCGCGCAAGGCTCTCCAGGACGGTTTGGTTCAATATGACGAGCGTCGCGGTTTTCGCGGCCCCGTAGAGCAGATCGATACAACGGGCGACTGGACGGCGGCGCTCGCCAAGGTCAAGGGTTTGCGCGACGTTCCGGAGTGGAAAATCGCCGTGGTCCTCGCTGTTGCGGCCGATGGAGTCGATATAGGCGTGCAGGCGGATGCGGAAACGGAAGAGGGCGACAAGCGTACGCGTGGCCATATCGCCGCAGAAAATATGCGCTGGGCCTTTCGCGACGCGACGGGTAAAAAGGCGACCACCAAGTCCCCGGTCGGCGTTCTGGCCGTCGGCGACGTGATTTATGCGCAGCCGCTTGCCAAGTCCGGTAATGAATATCGCCTGCGCCAACCGCCGAAAGTGCAGGGCGGCATGGTGGTGATGGATCCGCATACCGGACGTGTTCTGGCCATGGTCGGCGGCTTCTCCTATGCGCAGTCGGAATTTAACCGCTCGACGCAGGCGATGCGCCAGCCGGGTTCCTCCTTCAAGCCGTTCATCTATGCGGCGGCGCTCGACAATGGTTATACGCCGGCATCGGTCATACTCGATGCACCGATTGAGGTCGTTTCCGGCGGTCAGGTCTGGAAGCCGCAGAATTACGGCGGAGGATCTGCGGGTCCGTCGACCCTGCGTCTCGGCATCGAGAAATCCCGCAATCTCATGACCGTGCGTCTGGCGCAGGACATGGGCATGAATCTGGTCGCGGAATATGCGGAACGTTTCGGCATCTACGACAAGATGCCGCCGCTTCTGGCCATGTCGCTCGGTTCCGGTGAAACGACCGTCATGCGTATGGTCTCTGCCTATTCGGTTCTCGCCAATGGCGGCAAGCAGATCAAACCGACGCTGATCGACCGTATTCAGGACCGCTACGGCAAGACGATCTTCCGGCATGAGGAACGCGCCTGCGAAGGCTGCAACGCGACAAGCTGGCAGAACCAGGACGAGCCTGTGATCGTCGACAATCGCGAACAGGTTCTCGACCCGATGACCGCCTATCAGACGACGTCGATGCTGGAAGGCGTCGTGCAGCGCGGCACGGCGGCCGGCAAGATCAAGGTCGATCTGCCGGTTGCCGGCAAGACGGGCACGACAAACGATGAAAAGGACGCCTGGTTCGTCGGTTATACGCCGGACATGGTCGCCGGCCTCTATATCGGCTTCGATTCGCCGGCGCCTCTCGGCCGCGGTGGCACGGGCGGCTCGTTGTCGGCGCCGATCTTCGGCGAATTCATCGCCGATGCGGCCAAGCACATGGAGCCGAGCAAGTTCATCGTGCCTGCTGGCATGAACTTCGTCGCCGTTAACCGCAAGACCGGCATGGCGGCGGTCGAGGGCGAGCCGGACACCATCATGGAAGCCTTCAAGCCCGGCACCGGTCCCGCTTCCACCTTCTCTGTCATCGGCGATGACGGATACATGTCGCAGGAAGACATTCTGAAGACCTCGCCGCAGGCGCAGCAGGCCATCACCGGCGGTGGCGGCGGTCTTTATTGATATCACTCCTGACGTTTGGCGGGGGCGCGGGTCTTTACATCCGCGCCCCCCGCATTTATTTGAGCAACGAGTTTCAATGAAGGTGAAGAACCAGCGAAATGCGCAATGAAATCGTGAACGTAGTCGACGAAATCAAGCAGGCCATAAGCCTGCTGAGGAGGCATCTTTGACTGGGACCAGGCGATAAGACGACTGGACTGGTTGAATAACAAGGCAGAGGACCCGACCCTCTGGAACGATGCCGCTGAGGCTCAGAAGCTGATGCGCGAGCGCCAGCAGCTGGATGACAGCATCAATGGCGTCAGGGCGCTCGAGCAGCAGCTCAAGGACAATATCGAGCTGATCGAACTCGGCGAGATGGAAGGCGACGACGAGATCGTCAAGGATGCCGAAGACGCGTTGAAGGCACTGAGAAGCGAAGCGAACCGCCGTCAGGTGGAAGCCATGCTGTCAGGCGAAGCCGATGCCAACGATACCTATCTCGAAGTGCATTCCGGCGCCGGTGGTACCGAAAGCCAGGATTGGGCCAACATGCTGCTGCGCATGTATACCCGCTGGGCCGACCGTGAAGGTTTCAAGGTCGAGGTGCTCGAAGTTCACGACGGCGAAGAAGCCGGCATCAAGTCCGCGACGATCCTCGTCAAGGGCCACAATGCCTTCGGCTGGCTGAAGACGGAATCGGGCGTGCATCGTCTCGTTCGTATTTCGCCCTATGACAGCAATGCGCGTCGCCATACGTCGTTCTCTTCCGTCTGGGTTTACCCGGTGGTCGACGATTCGATCCAGATCGACGTCAACGAAAGCGATTGCCGCATCGATACCTATCGTTCATCCGGCGCAGGCGGCCAGCACGTCAACACCACCGACTCGGCCGTGCGGATCACGCACATTCCGACCGGTATTGCCGTTGCCTGCCAGCAGGAGCGCTCTCAGCACAAGAACCGCGCCAAGGCGTGGGACATGCTGCGCGCCCGCCTCTACGAGGTGGAGTTGCAGAAGCGGGAAGAGGCAGCCAATGCGCAGGCCGCTTCCAAGACCGATATCGGCTGGGGCCACCAGATCCGTTCCTATGTTCTGCAGCCTTACCAGCTGGTCAAGGATCTGCGCACTGGTGTGGAAAGCACTGCACCCGGCAACGTGCTGGACGGCGATCTGAACGAGTTCATGGAAGCCGCTCTCGCGCACCGCATCAGCGGCGGCGCGGATGTGGAAGTCGCGGATATCGACTGACGCTTCAAGTGCGTCGATTGAAGAAGATTACCCTCGCAAACCCATTGCGAGGGTTTTTTCGTTGGAGAACAAGCATGAAACAGGCGCTCTATATCGTCGACGTCCAGTCGAGCTTCAATCCGCCGGCTGCGCTGGTGGCGGAAATATCCGCTCTCGCCCTGACAATGCCCAGTATCGCCACCGTCGAGCGCCATGACGAAAGCGTAACACCCTTTGAGCGGCAACTCGGCTGGAAACCGGGCAGGGACGACGAGTCGCTTGTTGCGGCAGATCGCATATTCATCAAACACGGTTATGCGCCACCCCGGGAGGTCATCGACCATCTTCTGTCGCTGAAACTCGACAGGGTGCTGGTCTGCGGCATTCAGGCCGATACCTGCGTGCTGGCCGCCGGTTTTGCCCTCTTCGATGCGGGGCTGCATCCCACGCTGTTGCCGTGGCTTACGGTGGGCTCCAGTCTCGACCGCAGCGGTGAACTCGGGGCGAGATTATGGAAACATCATTTCGGTGCGGTTCTTGGCGGCCCGGAGGCGCTGCAAGCGTAATCTTTCCCGGCCCGCGCATCGGGCCGATCAGTTTGACGCTTTCTCGACCTTCATCTCGCCCAGCTCGTCGATCAGGATCGTCCAGCTTTCAGCTTCCTTGCTCATCGGGTCCGTTTTCAGGTAGACAGTCACGAACAAGCCGGGCGAGGCGGGCGCGCCATTCGAACTTTCGGGACGAATATCCGTGACATAGGATTTCATCTGGCTGAATTCTTCCAGTTCGATATTTTCCAGAAGATTCGGCCCTTCTGCGGTAAAGACGATTCGCTGCAGGTAGATTTTTGCCGTGCCGTCGCCCTGGCGGATGGCGATGACCTTGTAGTAGCCGCGCGTGGGCGAGGCAGGCGGCGGCCGCAATTGCCCGTCGGGGCCTTTCACCGGCTCAAGATTCCGGTCTTCCCACATGCCGCTGCTGACGACGAAGATTGCCGAAACCGGCAGCGCGTCGATCGCTTCCGTCTGCGCGCGCGCGGGAAGCACGGCGGCGGCGAAAAGGAGGGCAGCGAGGATTGGTCTTGTCAGTTGCATGGCTATTGTCGATTGCGAGCGTCAATTGTTGAACTGTTCCGCGAGAACGCGGTCCGACCATGAACGGTCCGGATCCGAGAGAATCCTTGCCGTCCGGTCCTGCGATTGTGCAATCCGAACATGACGAACGGATTTCACCTCGGTGTGGTCGGCCACCGCGTTCACCGGGCGCTTGTCGCGTTCCAGAACATGAATATCGACCGTCACTTTATTCGGCAAAAGCGCGCCGCGCCAGCGCCGTGGGCGGAAAGCACTGACGGGTGTGAGCGCCAGCAGCGGCGATTCCAGCGGCAGTATCGGTCCATGGGCGGAGAAATTGTAGGCTGTGGAGCCTGCCGGCGTCGCAACCATCATGCCGTCGCAGATCAATTCTTCCAACCGCACCTTGCCGTCCACCTCCACACGCAGCTTGGCGGCCTGGTGGGACTGGCGAAACAGGCTGACCTCGTTCATGGCAAGCGCCGTAAACTCGTCGCCGTCGGAATCTGTCGTCGTCATGCGCAGGGGATGGAAATCATTGCCGCTCGCCACCGCGATACGCTCCAGCAGGCCGTCCACCCGGTAGTCATTCATCAGGAAACCGACGGACCCCCGGTTCATGCCATAGACCCGCTTGCCCGAATTCATCGTCTCGTTGAGAATTTGCAGCATGAAGCCGTCGCCGCCGAGCGCGACGATCACTTCAGCCTCTTCGAAAGGTGTATCGCCGTAAATGCCTTTCAGCTCTTTCAGCGCGGCCTGCGCCTCTTCGGTTGCGGAGGCGACGAAGGACAGTGAATAGGTAGAATGCGACATCCGCTTCCCTCGACAAGGCGCAGACCGGAAACCGTCCACGCAAGGCGCTGTAAACCGTTGAAGCGGCTCGAAATCTTGAAACCTCGACAGGGAGGTCGATGACAAACCGCCAGACGCACCCTTGGTACATGAAGACGGCGGCTGGCGACAAGGCCTTTCACAGGCGCAGGCGTTCCCGGACGGCGGACCGCACCGATCCGGTCCACAGCTTCTTGATTTCCACTCACGGACAAGGGTTGCGATGCGGGGCGGCCTGATGCAGTTTGCCTAAGGCAGTCGGAATGACGAGTGGCAGGAGATGGATGTGGCGCTGAACTACGATATCTACGATGTCTTTACCGAAACGAAAATGGCGGGGAACCCGCTGGCGGTCATGTATGACGCCGATGATCTTCCCCAGGCCACGATGCAGGCGATCGCGCGGGAAATGAACCTTTCCGAAACGGTTTTCGTCAACCGGTCCAGCAATCCGGCCCATGCGGCCTCGCTGCGCATCTTCACGCCCTCGGGCGAGTTACCCTTTGCCGGCCATCCGACAGTCGGCGCGGCGGTGGCCATCGCCGAGCGAAATCGCGGCGAGGGCGATGACGACATCGATATGGTCTGCGTACTGGAAGAGCAGGTGGGTCCGGTGCGTTGTGCGGTGAAGATGCGCCCCGGTGCGGTCAGCTTCGCCGAATTCGACCTGCCGCGCAAATCGTCCCGCGTCGAGTTGCCGCTCGATCACACGGCGCTTGCCGATGCGTTGGGCGTTAGCGAAGGACATCTCGGCTTTGAGAATCACGTGCCGTCGATCTGGACCGCCGGTGTGCCGTTCCTGCTCGTACCCCTGCACAATATCGCCGCCATCAGGGAGATGGATTTCGATGCTAATCTGTGGTTGCGCACCGCGCCGCTGGTGGAAGGACGCCTGACGGCGGCCTATATCTACTGTCGCGGCGGCGTCAATCACGCGGCAAAGTTCCACGCCCGCATGTTCTCTCCGGATATGGGAATTTCGGAAGACCCTGCCACCGGTTCAGCCGCGGCCGCTCTCTCCGGCGCCATCCACCATTTCGACGGCCTGACCGACGGCCATTATCCGCTGCTCATCGAACAAGGCGTGGAGATGGAACGACCGTCTCATATCCATTTGCGTATGGACATCAAGGACGGCGAAATCGCCCGCGCCCGTATCGGCGGCCACGCGGTGCGGGTGGCATCGGGCACGTTCGAGATTTGACATCGGCATAATGGCGCAGCATTCCGGGGGGGGCGCGGAATTTTACGGTGGCCTCACCCTGTTTGCGCCGGTAGAGGTGCCGATCCTGTCATGCTTGACATCTATCGCGACCCAGGTTCTAAATTCCTCAGCCTCTCCGCAAACTGTTGGAGATGCGCTTAATAACTCACGGTTTCCGCACATAGAGGTCCCAATGCGCCGAGTCCCTTCTCAAAAAAATCACCTTGGAGTTTTTGAGAAGTTGAGGGTTCATGCGCACTTTGAATCTGGGCATCCTCGCCCATGTGGACGCAGGTAAGACTAGCCTTACGGAGCGTCTCCTTTTTGACGCCGGTGTGATCGACAAGCTGGGCAGCGTCGATACCGGCAATACGCAGACAGACAGTCTCGAACTGGAACGGCAACGCGGCATCACGATTAGGGCCGCCGTCGTCTCTTTCCTGATCGGCGATACTAACGTCAATCTCATTGATACGCCCGGCCACCCCGACTTTATCGCGGAGGTGGAGCGGGTGCTGGGTCTGCTCGATGCAGCCGTGGTCGTCGTTTCCGCCGTGGAGGGCGTGCAGGCCCAGACGCGTGTATTGGTGCGGGCGCTGCAACGTCTTGGCCTGCCATTCCTGTTCTTCATCAACAAGGTCGACCGAGTCGGTGCGCGTTATGACGAGGTTGTGAACGACCTCGCCAGTCAGTTGCGGGTGCGCCCGGTCGCTATGTCGACAGTCACCGATGCGGGCGGAAAGCGCGCGCGGGTGGCGGCAACCGATATGGGGAGCGAACCATTTTTCACCGGTCTCTGTGAAACGCTTGCGGACAACGATGAGGAGTTGCTGCATGACTATCTTTTGACGCCAGACTGGGCGGACCTCGAAAAACTTTCGCGATCGCTCAGGCAGCAGACTGCCCGCGGGTTGGTGCATCCGGCTTTTGCCGGTGCGGCAATGACGGGGGCCGGTTTGCCGGCTTTGATTTCGGCTATTACCGACATGCTGCCCGCTCGTAACCCCGATCCCGACGGTGAGGGCGTAGGAAAAATCTTCAAGATCGAGCGCGGATGGGGCGGTGAAAAACTGTCCTATCTGTACCTTGAATCGGGAACGATCCGGCTTCGGCATTATCTGCCTATGCCGCGGGGGTTGGCGAGGATCACGGGAATACAACTCTTCAAGGACGGTCGCGTTCAAAATACGACAAGTCTCTGCGCTGGGCGAATTGCCCGCGTCACCGGTCTTGCCGGAGCGAGGGTTGGCGACCGGGTGGGTGTGAACGTCGTTGCCGGTGGCGCATTTCATTTTGCGCCGCCTACACTCGAGACGCGCGTCGTTTCTCGGCAGCCGTCCGGACACGCGGCCCTGTGGCTGGCGCTCAACCAATTGGCCGAGCAGGATCCGCTGATAGGTTTGCGAAGGAACGATGAGATAAACGATGTTTTCGTATCGCTCTACGGTGAGGTGCAAAAGGAGATCATTCAGTCTGAGTTGTCGACAGGTTTCGGTATCAAGGCCGATTTTGAAGACAGCACGGTTATCTGCGTGGAAAGGCTTTCCGGCATCGGGCAGGGGCTTCAAATCCTGTTTAAGGAACCCAACCCGTTTCTCGCAACCGTGGGGCTTCGCGTCGAGCCCCGCGCGGCTGGCACCGGCAACAGCTTTGCATTGGAGGTGGAAATCGGCCAGATGCCGGCAAGCTTCTATCGTGCGGTGGAGGAAACCGTATTCGAAACGCTGAAACAGGGTGTCTTCGGCTGGCAGGTGCAGGATTGTCACGTCGCAATGACGGCTGCGCGGCATACCTCTCCATCGAGCACTGCTGCGGATTTCCGGCAACTGACGCCGTGGGTGTTGGCAACGGCGCTCAAGGAAGCGCAAACCTTCGTTTGCGAGCCGTTCGACCACTTTCATCTCGAAGCACCCGCCGCAGCCATGACGCGGTTGATCGCCCTGCTTGCCAAGGCAGGGGCGGCCCCTGGAAACTCTGTTATCTCCGGGGGCGTGGCAAGGCTTGAGGGGACAATTGCGTCTGCGGCGGTTCGGGGTATCCAACAGCGGCTGCCGGAACTGACCAGCGGCATGGGCGTGATGGAAACATCGTTCGACCACTATGCGCGAACTGACAATCCCCCACCTCCGCGCCGGCGCTCAGGTTCCGATCCGTTCAACGAGCGGGACTATCTACTGCGCATAGGCCGAAATGCAGAATGACCGCCGCGTAGTCCGCGACGGTCATTTGTTAAAGCATGTGTTAAAGCATGTCTCCCAAAAGCGTGCAGCGTTTTCGGGAGCAAGACATGCTTAAAAACAAAAATCCAAAGCGTGTCGCATGAATCGGATTAAACGCGCCACGCTTTAGTAAGGCTGTATAGGCACGCGGAGAGGTATCCATCTCCGCGTTCCCCTTCGTCAATTGAACCGGCCCGCCGCGTGGGCAAGCATCGTATAGACCTTGCCGGTATCGGAGGTGAGGTAGGACTGCGTGACTGTACGGTCGCGGTCTGTGCGAGCCACGTCGGCGAGCAGCTTCTCGAAATCGGTAATGTAGCGGTCCACGGCGGTGCGGAATTCCGCTTCCCGCTCATATTTGCGCTTGATTTCGTCGAAGGTCGTCTGACCCTTCAGCGTGTAGAGGCGACGGGTGAAGACGTCACGCTCGCCGCGCTGGTAGCGACGCCACAGCTCCACGGAGGCGTCGTGATCGATGGCGCGGGCGATGTCGACCGAGAGCGAGTTCAGCGATTCCACCATGTGGCGCGGATTGCGGGTGTCGGCCGCACGGGTGGGCTGCTGTTCCGCGCCGGCGCGAGGTGCGGACGCCGCTGGCGTTTCCTGTGATGCGCCGCGCAACAAATCGCTGATCCAGCCGCCGCCTTCTTCACGGCGTCCGGCAGGGTTAGTTGCGACCGGCTGCGCCGGTGCAGGCGCCTGGCGGTTCTCGAGCGGCAGCGCGCCACGCAAGGTGGGGGCCGGTTGCGGCTGGGCCGGGCGCTGCTGAACCGGAGCCGGGGCTGCCGGTTGCGGACGCGTCTCGACACGGCGCTCGGTTGCCGGCTGGGTCGCAGCAATGGCGCGGGCGACCGGTTCGGAGACTTCCATCTGGTGGGTCGAACGACCGACGAGCTGCGAAATATCCTGAAGCGCCTTGATCTGTTCGGAAACCGCGCGGCGCATGGCGGCCGCACTTTCCTTGGCTTCTTCCGGCAGGTCGAAAGCGCCACGCTTCAGTTCGGCGCGGGTCGCATCCAGCTCGCGGCGGATATCGTGGCTGGAGCGGCGGATTTCGTCCGTCGCGCCGGCAAAGCGGCTGACAGCGTCCTCGACGGCCTGACGCAATGTTTCCTTGAGGTTGGCTGCGGCGGCATTCGATTTTTCCGAAGCGGTGCCCAGAAGATTGTCGACTTCCGACAGCGAGGATTCGACACCGCCACGCAGGCGGTTGACCAGCTCGTCGGAATATTTCTGCGCGTCGGAGAGCGTGCTTTCGATCGAACGGCTGGCATCCTGACCGGCCGACAGCAGGGCGCCCCGCATTGTCTGGGCCGCCGAACGGGCGCGCTGTTCCGTTTCATCAAGCGAACGGCCGATATCGGAGAAGGACGCCTGCAGATTGTCACGCAGATTGCCGGCGACGTTCTGCGAACGCTCCTCGGCCTCGTTGAGGGTGTTTTCCACCACGCCGACGACGTTACGCATGGCGCTTTCGATTTCCTCGGAGCGCTTGACGAGGCCGACGGACAGGCTGCGAAGCGCATCCTGACGTTCTTCCAGCGTGCCGACGAGGCTCGACTGTGCCGCATTGAGAAGCTCGGAAGCCTGGCTCAGCACCTTCGAATGTTCCTCGAAGCGGCCGACGATGCCGGCGACTTGCGCCAGTGTCTGGCCGGAAATATTCGACAGGCGGTCGATTTTTCCTTCGAGCAGACGGCTGGAGCTGGACACCATGTCGGCGGCCTGCGAGGCGGATTCAGAGAAGCGGGTCGCCGAGGCGTTCAGCGCTTCATCTGCCGCGCCGAAGCCCTGTGCGGCGCGCTCGACAGCGGAGTTGAAGTTGCTTGCCGACTGTTCGACGATTTCCGCCATGCTGTTATGGGTCTGCGACAGCATATCCGTGCTCTGGCGGGTGGCGGCAACCAGCTTGTTGGCCGCATCGCTGCCGGCGCGGGCATATTTGTCGATGCCCTGTTCGACGGCGTCCGCCATGGCCGTATGGGTTTCCGACAGCATGTCGGTGCTCTGGCGGGTGGCGGCGACCAGCTTGCTGGCCGCATCCGTTCCGGCAGCGGCGTAATCGCTGATCGCCTGTTCCACCATACCGACCATACCGCTATTGCTCTGCGACAGAAGGTCTGCACTCTGCTGGGCGGCGGAAACGATCTTCTCGGCGGCTTCGCGACCGATGGTGGCATATTCGTCGACGACAGGCTTGGCCTTCTCTTCGATCAGGCGCGAAAGTTCGGCGGAGCGGCTGGCCAGCATCGAGTTGAGCTCGCGGGTGCGGTTATCAAGCGCCGAGCGAATGGATTCGCCACGCGCGTCGAGGGCGGATTCGACGCCCGTCAGCGTTTCGGAGATGACGCCGACCTGAGAGCGGACGACGGCTTCAGCCTCGGCAACCTTGTTGACGATGATGTTGCCCGCTTCGGAGAAGGTCTGGGCGACGGCGGCGGCCTGGCCGGAGAGACGGGTCTGCGCATCGGAAATGCGGTTGACGATCTCCCCGGAGCGCTCTTCGATGGCCTTGGTGAAGGCTTCGTTCTGCGCCTGCACCTGTTCTGCAAACTCCGAGCCGGATTTCGAGAGCAGGGCGGAGGAGCGGGCCGCTTCGTCGCCGATGCTTTGGGTGGCCGAGGTGACCGCGCCGCGCAGGCTCAGCGCTAGATCAGTCGCCTTGCCTTCAATGGTGCGGTTGACATTTTCGAGACCGATGGTCAGCGCCCGGTCCATGGTGCCGAGGCGCTCATCGATGCGGGCCGTGCCGCTATCGAAGGTTTCCACCAGACGGCTGGTGCGGCTTTCGAACGTGTCTGCGACGCGCGTGGTCTGCTCGTCCAGAATGCCGGTGATGCGCTCGGCTGCCTCGTCGCTGGTGCGGGCGAACACGGCCGTCTTGTCTTCCAGCGCTTCGGCAAAGCGGCGGCCGGCATCCTCGATTGAGGTGTTCACATTGGCCAGATCGCCACCGACGCGTGCCTGCAACGTATCGAGCGAGGTCTCGATGCGTGCGCCGGTCTCGTCGAGACGGGTGTTGACATTGCCGATTGAGGTTTCGATGCGGTTGGAGAGGGCGTCGGTGGCCCCGCCGATTTCGCGGGCTGCTTCGCCGATCTTGACGGCGATATCGCCGGCGCTGTTGCGAAGACGTTCTTCCAGCGTCGCAGCACTGCCGTCAATCGTCTTCTGCAGCGCTTCCTGCTGGGTTTCAAGCGACAGTTCCAGCATGCTGGCGCTGGAGGCGACAGTGGTGCCGATCATCATCGCCTGCTCGGAAAGCATGTCGCCCATCTGGGCCGTGGCGGAGTTGAGCGTCGCGGCAAGGTCTGCCTGACGCTGGTCGAGCGCGGTGCGAATATTCTCATGCGATTGCGACAGATTGCTTTCCAGACGCGAGACGCCTTCTTCCACCGTCTGGGCAAAGCGGCTGCTGCCGTCTTCGACGACACTTTCGATGCGGTCGGCCGCGCCCGAGACGCTCTGTTCGATCAGGCCGCTATTGCGCTCCAGCGAACCGGCAATGCGCTCGGCCTGCGAGCCGAGCATGGTTTCCAGGCGATCGTGGCCGCTGGCCAGCGCGTTTTCAAGCGTGAATGCGGTGGCTTCCAGACGCTGGCCGACGCCGGCCGCCGCAAGCGAGAGCGACGACGCTCTCGCATCCATGGCTTCGGCGATCCGCTCTTCGACACCGGAAATCGTCATGTCGAGCGCCATGGTACGGCTGTCGAGCGCATCGGCGATGCGTTCCTCGGCACCGGAAACAATGCCGGAAAGTGCAGCAGTACGCGTGTCCAGAGCGCCGGCGATGCGGTCCTCAACACCGGCAACGGCGTTATTGAGAGCGGCTGTGCGACCGTCGAGAATATCGGCGATCTTTTCTTCGACACCGGAGAAGCTCATATCGAGCGCCATGGTGCGGCTGTCGAGCACATCTGTGATCCGCTCTTCGGCGCCGGACACGACAGTCTTCAGCGACTCTGTGCGGCTGTCGAGCGCGCCGGCAATCCGGATCTCGGCACCGGCCACGAGTTCGCCAAGGGCCGCAGTGCGCGTGTCGAGCGCTTCCGTGATTTTTTCTTCCGCGCCGGAGAATGTCATGTCAAGAGCCATGGTACGGCTGTCGAGTGCATCGGCGATGCGTTCCTCGGCACCCGAAACAACGGCGTTGAGAGCGGCTGTGCGACCGTCCAGCGTTTCCGCGATACGGGTTTCCGCACCCGCTACCACGTCTCCGAAGGTGGCCGTGCGGCTGTCGAGCGCGCCGGCAATTTTTTCTTCGGCGCTGGCAACAATGCCGGTGAGGGCGGACGTGCGGTTGTCGAGCGTTTCCGAAAGCCGTTCCTCGACATTGGCGAAGGTCATGTCGAGAGACAGCGTGCGGCTGTCTATGGTGTCGGCGATGCGCTCCTCGACGCCGGAAATGGTACTGGAAAGCGCGGCAGTGCGGCCGTCGAGCGTCTCGGCGATACGGCTCTCCGCACCGGAGACGACGTCATGCAGCGCAGCTGTGCGGCTTTCGAGCGTGTCGGAGATGCGGTCTTCTATACCGGAAACCGCGCCGGTGATGGCTGCTGCCCGGGTTTCGAGCGTTTCGGCAAGACGGCGTTCCACATCGGCAACAACGCTGTTGATCGCAGCGGCGCGTTCGTCGAGCATCGCGGCGAGGTGTTCGGCCGTGCCGGAAACCGCGCCGGTAATGGCGAGGGAGCGGCTGGCGAGCGCTTCGTCGAAACGGTCCTGGCTGGCCGAAAGCGCGCCGAACAGGGCGTTGCTGCGTTCCGCCAGAACGGTGTCGATCTTCGCATGCGAATTGGCGAAGGCATCGGTGATTTCGGCGGTGCGCTGGCCGATGGCATCGCTGAAGGCCTGGGTCCGGCTGTCAAGCGCGCTTTCCAGCATTTCCTGACCCGTGCCGAGCGCGGTTGCGAGCGCCAGCGACTGGTCGGTCATCGTGGTGCCGATCCGCTCAAGACCGACATTCAGCATGGTGTCAAGCGCTTCGGAGCCGCCGGCAACGGTTTCGTTGATGCGGGCGAGGCTTTCCATCAACTTGCTGTCGAGGCTGCCGGCGCGCTGGTCGAAGGCGCTGGCGAACTGCGCCACATGCTCGTCGAAGGCCGAATTGACCTGGCCGACCGTCGCCTGCATGCGCTCTTCATAGAGGCCGGAACGAAGATCGAGATCCATGATCGCATCGTCGGCGGTGCTCTGCAGGCTCTGGCGGAAGGACAGGCCCTTTTCCTCAAGCGTCGTGGACAGCTTGTCGAGAACCGTATCCAGCGAACCGCCGATGACCTGCTGGCCGCGTTCGATATTGCGGTTGAGTTCCAGCGTGCGCGTCGACAACGTCTCGTTGAGCTGACGGGTGCGCTCCTCAAGCGCGCTGTTGAGGCTTTCCACGCCGCTATCCAGCGTCGATGCATGGATCGCGAAACGCTCCAGCAGCACTTCACCGCGCTCGTCCAGCGTCGAGGTGAGGTTATGAAGACGCATGTCGAATTCGTTTGATATCGTCGAGCCGGAGGAGTTCAACGCCTGCAACAGATTTTCGGTCTTGGCGGCGATCAGACTGCCCATCGCTTCGGTCGAAGCGCGTGATTTTTCGAGCAGCGCGGCCGAGCGCGTGTCGATCATCGAGGCAAAGGCCTCGCCGGTCGTGGCGATCCGCATCGAAAGCTCTTCGCCGACGATGGACAGTTCTTCCTTGATCTGTTCCTGCGCGCCGACGATGGAGGAGCGGATGCGCTCGGCATGGTTGACGATAGCGTCGCGCTCGGCGGTCAGTTCCTGGACGAGGCTGCGCACGCGCAGTTCGTTGTCGGCGTAGCTGCGCTCAAGCGCATTGACTTCGGAATGAACGAGGGTTTCGAGTTCCGTCGCTCGCGCAATGGTGCGCTCGATACCGTCATTCATGGCCGAAACTTCGCGGCGAACCGCCTGGCCGACGGACATGATGCGGTCGGACGCGACCGTTTCCGGTTCCGCGAGGCGGAGGGCGACTTCGGCCATGGATCGGGCGGCATTTCGCAGATCGCGGGCGCGCGCCATCATGATCGCAAAGGCAAAGAACAGCATGACGGGAACGAGAATGCCGACGACGATCGCCATCAGTCCGGGGATCGCGGTGAGATCGGCGACCGATCCGATGTTCCAAAGCGCATTGCCGTAAAGAAGATGGGCGATGCCAAGGCCGCCAAGCGCCCAGATGACCGACATGATCGTGGCGTTGCGCAATGCGCCGCCGACGGAGCCGCCTTCCAGCGATTTCAGGATCATCGCCGGGCTGCGCTTGGAGCCGTCATTGGCGGCTTCGAGATTGGGGGATCTGGGCGTCTGTTCGGCAGGCGCGCGGGCGGCCTCGGGAGCAGGGGTCTGTCTGCTTGCTTCCTTCACTCTGGCCTCCGGCTGCTTCGGCTTTGCAGTTTTCCGCGTCTCCGGCTTTTCTTCGAAAGCGCCAAGCTGCAAGGCATCTTCCAATGCCTGAAATGCAGTCTCGTCGACAGAGTCGCTGATCTTGTTATTCGCCATGCGGTTACGCCTCGTTACACATACGCCCGGCTTCATGCCGTTGACCCGCTTGCGATCAGCAAGCGGACTGCCGCCATCATGCCAACGAAACTTTCCCTCAAAAGAGGAGAGTCTCGCCATTTACCAAATCCCGAATTGCTGGTGGCCCAGCTTTCGGGCGAAATTACATCACTGTGCCGTAATAACAAAGCTTGAGCTTAAGCCCTGCGAGAACGGCAGTACCGTAGTGACACATTTAGGTGTTCGAAACAATTAATGCGGATTTGCGGCGGCGGCGAAGTGTCGGCTTTTTAACAGTTTTTAAACCTGGGTTTCACGCTGAACGCCTTGTTTCGCATAAGTTTAACATAAATTAACCATAGCAGAAGATTTTCGCCTGCGTCACGCCGTAATTTAAGCCGATAGCAGCGGTCCGGATGCGTGAATACGACACAGATGTGACACGAAACAGGAAACGGCGAGACAGGAATTTCATTCATGGCAGCGGTCAGTATTGCTTTCGAAGCTCCCGACAATTGCGGCGGCGCACCCGCCGCCGGTAAAAAACCTATCGATTTCGATCATCTTGCCCGCCAGACAATGGGCGACAAGGATCTGGAGATCGAGGTGCTGCAACTTTTCAGCCGCAACGCCCGCGCCGCCCTGCATGACATGGCGGACGCCGATGACAAGGCCGTCATGGCAACAGCGCACCGTCTTAAAGGGTCGGCCCAGGCCGTCGGCGCTTCCGCCGTTTCCGCGGCCGCGGCCGTGGTGGAGGACAAGGGCAATGACAGCGCGGCGATTGCAAAACTTGCGGCGGCCATTGTCGAAGCTGAAAATTTCATCCTCAAGCTTTGCCGCTGAGGCGTAACACATCAAATTTGCCATTTTGCAAGGCCGGTTGCGTCTGCGCGCCCTTGAAGCGGGTTGCCAAGGCGGACCGGCCTTTCTATGTGTTTAGAACAGTTCTTAGATCACATTTTGGATTTCCGGCATGACAAAACTGACCATCGTTGCCTTTGACGGCACGCCCAATGAACTCGACGTGAGCAACGGCTCCACCGTCATGGAGAATGCGGTGCGCAACTCCATTCCCGGCATCGATGCGGAATGCGGCGGCGCCTGCGCTTGTGCGACCTGTCATGTCTATGTCGACGACGCCTGGGCTGAGCGCGTCGGCGGACCGGAACCGATGGAAGAGGACATGCTGGACTTTGCTTTCGACGTGCGCCCAACCTCGCGCCTTTCCTGTCAGATCAAGATGAACGACGAGCTTGATGGTCTCGTCGTCCATGTTCCCGAACGTCAGGGCTGAAATCTTTCGTCATTGCTAAACGCAGAAAAAGCCCCGCTCACCTGGTAGCGGGGAGCGGGGCGAGGCGGGTACGCAGCATGCAGGCGAGGGAGGAAACACCTGCGAGCCCTCAAGTGCGCACCGGGAGAACCGGAGACGGCTGGAGCCTCAAGCCGCTTGGCCGAATGATCCCATACCGTACGAAGAACGTACAATGAGTCTTGGCGACGGCACCATGACGAGAATTCACGGGTGATATCGGACATGACGTAACGTCATGTCCGTGCTCGATGTGAAGCGAATGGCATAGGGTGTGAGACCGATCAGCGGCGGTTCTGACCCTGTTCGAGCCGGTTCTTCAAAAGCCGGGTCATGCGGGCATCGAAATTTTTCGATTCCACCACATCGAAGCGCAACTGATCGCGGTCATGTTCGTCCATCACCGTCTGGGTGATCTTACCGACCATTTTCTGCAGCGTCTCGCAGCTTTTCTGCGGCCGAAGCCCCGTCAGCTGCCTTTCAAGCGAGCGGGCATGGGTGCGGGCGATTTCCGCGTGGCGCTCCTCGTGGCGCTTGATATCGGCAAGCAGCGTATCCCAGATGAAGGCCAGTTCCGCCGTGGTGCGGCGGCGGTTTTTCCATTTCGGCAGGAGAATGCGAGTGTTCAACACTACTTTGGCGATTCCGACGCTGCAAAGGCCGTTTTTTTCCACATAAGTGAGCTCGCCGCCGAATTTGATTTCGGTGGCGCCAGGATGGCGCGCGCCGGTATTGCGCGTCAGCGGACCATGTCTGGAAAGCTGCTGGTCGAGATCGGCGGCGGTTTTGCCGCTGATCGAAAAATAGGAATAGGTCTTGCGGACGATTGTTTCGGAAGAAGCCGATCCGGGCAGGGAAAGCGCCAATGCGGCCGCTAAAGCGGCGCAAAGAGCACGTGATGATTTGGTCATGACCCGGCCTTCCGGTTGAACTCGAAAAAGGTTTGCTGCATAGGCGGAGCGGAACTTATAAGAATTGACATAACACTCCGTTATTCCCGAAAGGCGCGTGTTACGTGATAACAGTCGGCAGCAACGCGTGGCAAGCGGCCCATGGCCGCTCCCTGAAACTTGATGGGCGTGGCCGTATTATGGCCATCGTCAACGCAACGCCTGATTCCTTTTCCGATGGTGGCCGTTATCTCGCCGTCGATGCGGCTTTTTCCCATGCGCTGACCTGCGTGGAAGAGGGGGCTGACATCATCGATATCGGCGGCGAATCCACGCGGCCGGGTGCTGCCGCTGTCACGGAGGCAGAGGAACAGGACCGGGTGCTGCCGGTTATCGAGAAATTGCGCCGCGAGACCGATGTACTGATATCCGTCGATACCTATCGTGCCTCGACGGCAAGGCTGGCAATTGGCGCTGGCGCGCATATCGTCAATGACGTTTTCGGCCTGCAGAAGGATCCTGACATGGCGGGTGTGGTTGCCTCCACCCGCGCCGGCATCTGCATCATGCATACCGGCCGCAACCGGCAGAAGCTTGCCGACGTTATCGACGATCAGTTTGAATTCCTCAATCGCTCGCTTGATATCGCCGAGGCTGCGGGAATTGCCCGCGATGCCGTAGTGCTCGATCCCGGTTTCGGGTTTGCCAAGGATGAAAGCGAAAATGTCGCGCTGATGGCCCGTTTCGCGGAACTTGCCGCTTTTGGCCTGCCGGTTCTTGCCGGCACGTCGCGCAAGCGTTTCATCGGGTCGCTGACGGGCAGGGATGTGGCGGAGGAACGCGATATCGGAACGGCAGCGACCACCGCAATCCTGAGGCTTGCGGGTGCTTCGATTTTTCGCGTGCATAATGTCGCCGCGACCCGCGATGCACTGGCTATTGCCGATGCGGTTCTTGCCAAATCGTCGGCAAAGGTCGATGCGTAGATTAATGAGTGCCGGAATGCCGTGTCCGAAGATGCGCGGCTTTCAGGTGAACAATCCTGCCATGGAGGCGATGCGATGAGCCGCTATACCATCATCCTGAAAAACTGTTCCTTTTTCGCCCGTCATGGCCTTCTCGAGCAGGAGGAGGTGCTGGGCCAGCGCTTTTTCGTCGATGCCGAGATGGAAGTCGAAGCAGGTGACGCGCTGGAAACTGACGACATCGAAAATACCGTCGACTACGGCGTAGCCTTTGCCGTCATCGAAAAGATCGTCGTCGGGCAGCGTCGTTATCTCATCGAGGCTTTGGCGAACGACATCGCCAAGGCGCTGCGGGCGCGTTATCCGCAGATCGTCTGGCTCAAGATCACGGTGCGTAAACCCTCGGCGCCGGTTCCCGGCATTCTCGACTATGCGCAGGTGAGCGTTGAACACCGTGCCTGAAAAGATGACCGTCGCCGCACTGGGCCTCGGCGGCAATATCGGTGATCCAGCCGCTGCCATGGCGCGCGCGCTGCGCGAACTTGACGCACATGATGGATGCCGGGTACAAGCTGTTTCCGGCCTCTACCGCACGCCGCCCTGGGGAAAGACCGATCAGGCCGATTTCTTCAATTGCTGCGCTCTCGTTGAAACCGCGCTTACTGCGCCCGCTCTGCTGCAACTCTGCCTCGATATCGAAAGGGGCATGAAGCGGGTGCGCACGGAGCGCTGGGGTCCGCGCATCATCGATATCGATGTGTTGACCTATGGGAATGATACTATCGTTACAGAGAGCATCGAAGTGCCGCATCCGCGCATGGCGGAGCGCGCTTTCGTGCTGATGCCGCTTGCCGATATCGCGCCCGACCTCGAGGTAAAAGGTAAGCCCGTGCGGGAATGGCTTCAGCAGGCGGACAAGACCGGCATTGTCAGCGCAAACGAAAAACGGGAGTGGTGGACACTCCCGCTTGGCGATGGCTGAGAAGAGTAGGGCTTTTACGGCTTGATCGAACCGACGGCGAGCTGGTCTATATCGCGCGCCAGCGTCACACCGATGACCGGGATCATCTGATCGGCGACCTTGACGGAAATTGTGATATTCATCGAATTGTCTTTGGAGACGCGTGCGACCATCGCGCCATTCAGCTTGGCGCGATTGATGCCGACGACGACCTTGTCGCCGCTGACCTGTCCTGAGGTGATGTCCAGTCCCTTGCCTTCGGCGCCGTCGAGGAACTTGCCCTCGTAAGAATTGCCCTTCTGGCTGATGACGGCCGACATGGGCTGGCTGAAGACGCCGACGCGGCAGGTGCCGCCGAGCTTGATGCCGGTCTGCTTGTCGTTGAGCGGTTCGCCCGTCAGATCGCAGGTGAACTTCGTCCCCTTGTATTTGCCGGCGACGATTTCGCCCGGGCCTTTCCAGACACCGGCGACCGAGCGGAAGAACACGTCGTCGCGATCGCGCGATGCTGCCTGCACATCAGACATGCCGAAACCGCCGCTGACGGACAAAATGGCGGCAAGCCCGCCCACAAGCGAAAAGAAGCGCGAATACATGATACTTTCCCCGGCGAAGAAGCCTGTTCGATAGGCTGCAATCTACCGGTGGAATGGTTAATGCTTGGTTTATTTCGCTCTCATTTACGGCTTCATCCGTAACCTTTTGAACCGCGAATGCCCGGCGGATCAGGCTCTTTCAGTGTTTTTTTCCACCGCTTAAATCAGGTGTAAGGTCGGACATGAAATCGCCGATGCCCGGCCGCTTCACCGCCCTGAACGGAAGCGGACGGCAAAGGTCCATGGCGGCAATACCGATTCGCGCCGTCATCAGACCATTGATGACGCCTTCGCCGAGGCGGGCGGAGAGTTTCGAGGCAAGGCCATGGCCGAGAACCTGCTGGGCAAGCCCGTCGCCAACGGCGATCGAGCCGGTGACGGCAAGATGGGCGACGACATCGCGCAGGAGCTTCAACATGCCGAGCGTGCCGGGACGGCCGCCATAAAGCTCCGCCATGGCGCGCACCAGCCGCGTCACTTCAAACAGCACATAAGCGAGATCGACCACCGCGCGCGGGCTGACGGCGGTGACGACGGAGACGCGCTTGGACGAATTGAGAATGAGGGCGCGGGCCTGCCGGTCGAGCGGAACGAGCAATTCACGTTCGGCAAGCTCGATCAGATGCGGGCCGTCGATCACGTCGTTTTCCGTTTCCTTCAGCGCCGCACGTCCCTTTGCCGTTTCAGCCCGGTGGGAGAGGACGGCATTCAGGCGGGTGACGATGGCGCGTGCGGGTTTCGGGCTCTTGTCGAGTGTCGCCGTCTCGGCATCGGCCTTCAAGGATTGCACGGCGTTGAGCCGCATGATGCCGAAGACCTCGCGGCCGACAAGGGCGAGAACGGCGAAAAGCGCCACAATAAGAGCGATAGTGGCTGTGTAACCCAGCCAGTCGGAACGGGAGAACAGGTTGCGGATGAGTTGATCCGCCCAAAGCCCGAAGGCGAGCGAGAACAGGACGCCAAGCGCGCCGAGCGCAAGCTTGCCGAAGGAGAATCGGCTTTTCTTCGGAGACGCCACCGGCAGCGTGGCCGCATCAATCTCCTCAGGCGCCAGAAACGGATCGTCCTCGTCGGGCGTCAGCGAAATTTCGGTGTCGAAGCTGCGCGGCGCGCGTTTTTGTGTGGCGGCCGGCCGTGCCGTCTCCTCGGTCTCGAGCGAGAAAGCGGTGGGACGGCGTGTCTGCGGATCGTTTGGTGTGGGAACCTTCATGCGAGCTTGTCTCCGAACAGGAACTGCATGGCGCGGTCGAGCCTGATATGGGGAACGGAAAGCCGGATGCCGCCACTGCCCGGCTCGTCAATGTTGGGCGGGCGAAAACGCACGACATTGACGTCAGGCAGTGTCGCCTTGTCGCCATCCTGATCGATGCTGCGGAACAGCGGTTCCGGATCGTCGGGCAGGTCACCCGGGAAGATCGCCGTCTTGCGATTGCCGTCGAACGTCTCGCCATTGATGGTTTCACCCGCCATCGGCGTGCCGACGATGACGGGAAGCTCGTGGCCGTCCTGCCGCACGCTTGCCTCACGGGTGGCGCGCACGGAGGCAAGCGCCATGACCTCGATGCCGGCGCCATTCATTCCTATAGTGGTGATGGCGCGGTCCACCAGACGTCGGGTCAGGCGCTCCAACCGGTCATGGCTTTCGTGATGCAGGTGATCGGCTTTGGTGGCGGCGATCAGCACCTTGTCGATGCGTCGGCCGATCAGCGATGACAGCAGGCTGTTGGTGCCGGGGCGGAAACAGGCAAGAACATCGCCGAGCGCCCGTTCCAGATCCTGAACAGCTTCCGGTCCGCGATTGACGGCCTGCAGCGTGTCGATCAACACGATCTGACGGTCGAGGCGGGCGGAATGCTCGCGGAAAAAGGGGTTGACCACAATCGACTTATAGGCATCGTAGCGCCGTTCCATCATGGCGCGCAGCGAGCCCTTGGGTGCCTTTTCGTCTGTCAGGCCCGGAAGCGGTGCGAAGGTCAGCGCCGGCGATCCCTCCAGGTCGCCGGGCATCAGGAAACGGCCGGGCGGCAAGGTGGAAAGCGACCTCTCGTCGGATTTGCAGGCCTTCAGATAGGCCGCGAAGCTTTCGGCCAGACGACGGGCCGTCATTTCATCGGCGGGCGCGTTGATGTCGAGCGAGGAGGCGATAGCCAGCCATTCTTGCGCCAGTTCGGCGCGGATGCCGCTCCCGGCAAGGGCGACCGTCGCGTCGCTGAACTGTTTATAGTCCTGCGACAGAAGCGGTAGATCGAGCAGCCATTCGCCGGGATAATCGACGATATCGATGGAGAGCTTGCCGGCCGAAAACCATCGGCCCCAACCGCTGGCGCTCTGATAATCCAGCGTTATCCGCAATTCCGAGATCGCCCGTGTCGAATCCGGCCAGAGCCTGTCGCGTACCAGCGCCTGGATGTGGTCTTCATACTGGAAGCGGGGTATGGCGTCGTCCGGTTGCGGCTCGAGGCGAACATTCGAGACGCGCCCGGATCGCATGGCCTCGAACAGCGGCAACCGGCCGCCATTCAGGAGGTTATGGACGAGGGAGGATATGAAAACCGTCTTGCCCGCCCGCGAAAGGCCGGTGACACCAAGCCGCAATGTCGGATGGGTGAGGTTGCTCGCACGGTCGGCCAGATTGTCGAGAGCGATCAACGCGCTGTCTGTCAGGGACGTAAGGGAGGGCGGCAATGGCAGTTTCCTGGCTGTTTTTCACGGTCACGGCTTCATATAGGAAGTTGCGGCTGGCCAAAAAAGAAGCGCTCCAGCGGGTTTTCGGCAGTGATGCCTGCCGGCGCCGCTGTTGCCCGCGGCGGCAGCTATTTACCCGGTGCGAGGAAATCGATCAGCCGCCAGCGATTTTTACCGCTTGCGGCGCTGTCGTCCTGATCCAGAACCGCAAGACCCGATGTGGGAAAACCCGAGGGCAGGGCGGCATGCAGCAGATCCTCGCCGATCATGGCTTCCAGCGTTGCTTCCATGGTGGGGTTGTGCCCCACCAGCATCACCGACTGCACCTCCGTCTGCGCGGCGATGAGCGACAGATAGGTCTCGCTGCGGGCATTATACATCTCATCGACGTAGAAGATGTTTACGGCTTCGTTGAAGGCACGCTGCCAGGCCTGCGTAGTCTGCCGGCAGCGCGCGGCGGTGGATGACAAAAGCAGATCGGGACGGTAGCGCCGGTCGGCGGCAAGGTCGGCGATGACCTCCGCCTCGGCAAAACCCGCTTCGTTCAATCCCCGGTCGAAATCCCGCTCTCCCGGCGCCGCCCAAGCGGCCTTGGCGTGACGCAGAAGGTAAACTCGGCTCGGGGAAGATGCTGTCAAGGGCGGGGACCGGCGTTCGAATGTCAGGGCACGGGTTGAATGCTACAGGATAGGGTTGCAGGACCGCAAGTCCTCTTTCCTGTTGGTAAGTCGCGTTGAAGTGATTGAAGAAGAGTTCGCTTCAATACGAATAAAGGATAAAAAATAGTCATTTAGATGATTTTTGTGTCAGTTTTAAAAATGCCTGAAAACTGATCTGCAGACTTGAATCGTTGACTATCATTGGAGTATACACCGCCGCATTGAGATGTTCTTCGAGGAGAATCGCGTTGAGTGAGAAGATCGATCTTAGCAAATATGTGCTCTCGGAAGACGATGAGTTCATGAATGCCAGCCAGCGGGCTTACTTCCGCGCGAAGCTGGTCGCCTGGAAAAATGACATCCTGAGAGAAGCGCGCGAGACCCTCGGACATCTCGCCGAAGAAAGCGCCAACCACCCTGATCTCGCCGATCGGGCTTCTTCCGAAACGGACCGTGCGATTGAACTTCGCGCCCGTGACCGTCAGCGCAAGCTGATTTCCAAGATCGATGCGGCTCTTCAGCGGATCGAAGACGGCACTTACGGTTACTGCGAGGAAACGGGTGAGCCTATCGGCCTCAAGCGTCTGGACGCCCGCCCGATTGCAACGCTTTCCATCGAGGCGCAGGAGCGTCACGAGCGTCGCGAAAAAGTCTATCGCGACGAATAAGGCGCTGCGGCCGGCAGGTGGGCGAATCGCATGACAAATAAATTAAGGGCACGGAAATCGCTTCCGTGCCCTTTTTCTATTTCAAATTTCTGACCGGAAGACCTGCGCCCGTCAGCGGTCGCGGGTCACGGAAAGTTCCCCGAAGATACGCGCCATTTCCTTCTGCATGTCTCCATCCGGTGAAGCGCCGGTGACAGGCGGGGAAGCTGGCTGCGGCTTGATCTGCTTTTCCCCGACAGGGGCGATGGACGGTTCGTTATCCGCCTTGCTCTTGGCGATCTCCGCCTCAAGGAAGCTTTCGAAATCGCTGGCGAGCTCATCGGAAAATTTCGGCTCGGCGTCGTTCGAAGCCACTGCCGGATTTTCAGGCTTGGGCGGGAAAGGTGCGGGCGGCGTCGTCTGTCCCGGCTTCAGGTCTGGAAGGACGCGCTCCCGCGCAGCGTCGAGAAAATCGGCGGCGATGGACTGGTCGATCACCGGCTCTCGCGCGGCAAAGACCGGCGGGGCGAGTTCCGCAGTCCGTTCTTCCGCCTTTGCCTCGACGGGCGCCGGTGCAGGTATCGGCGGTGCGACCGGCGCCGGAGCCTGCACGACGGGCTCGGCTCGCCTTGGTTCCGTTCGGGCCGCCGCCATGTCGAGCGATGCCGCCGCCATCGGCAAGACGGCAGCGACCGGAGCCGTTGCAACCGGTATCGGCGGCGGTGTGGCGCGCGCGGTCTCCCGCTCGGGTGCCGCCTGTCGTGCCGGCGGCGCGGTTTCGCGCGCCGGTGCAGGCGTGCGTACGGGCTGCGGCTGGGTCGATGGGCGTGGAGGAAGCTGAGCGGCGGCCGCCGCAACGGGTGCCGGACGCGGGGACGGCGCAGGTGCCAACGGCTCCGGCCGCTGTGCTTGCTTCACGGGTTCCTCAGGCACGGAAACGGGAGCCGCAGCCGCAACGGGCTGCTGTTGCGGCAGGGCGGGGCGACGTTCCTGCTGGATCGCCGGCTCGGCTCTCTTCTGCTCGCTTTCCTGGCGCGGGAGCGCCTTCAATTCCGGCTCCTGCACGTCCCTGACAATGGGGATCGCGCCTATACCGCTCTCGATGACGATATCTGTCGGGCCGCCGATCATGACGAGATGCTCGACATTGTCACGGCGCACCAGCACCAGACGGCGGCGTGCGTCCACGGCTGTCGCATCGAGGACCTGCAGGCGCGGCTGCCGGTTGCGGCCGCCTCGAATGAAAGGGGCCGAACCGCTGCGTCTGCGCAGAAGCCACAGCGCAATCGCCAGAATGAGCAGGGCCACACCCACTCCAACAACGGCGACGATGAGACGGTTTCCATAAGCGCCGATAAAATCTTCCATCATGGAGATCATCCCTTCAGATTTTTTGGCTTTTTCGTTTCTTGGGCAATTAATATTGCCGTGGTTCTTATAATGTGAACATCAAGCAGGAAAAGACGATTTTTTTAGGCGCGATACAAGGTTTATTGATTTCGCCCACAGGATTGCCGCCTCAACCGTAACGACGCCACCAACGCGCCAGATCTCTTCCTTCAATGCTGAAAGACAGTGAAAGTTGCAATTCTTTTGCCGAAGGAGCGTTCCGGGATGTCCCAGTCATTACGCATCGATAGCTCCCTAGCGCTGCGTTTGATGCGTATTGTTTTTCTGTTGCCATCGTTTTACGCGTTTCTATCTTCGATGGCGTGGGCCGAAAACAAGGCGCCGGATAGCGCAGCGACCATGGCGGAGTTCGTGCGCGACAATCCTTCCTGTGTCGACTTCACGGACGGATGCTCGGTTTGCACCGTCACCGATGGCAAGATCGTCTGTTCCGCGCCACGCATTCAATGTCAGGTAAAGGCGTTGACCTGTACCAGGCCGTAGTCTTTTAAGGCTTTTATACACCTTTCAGGCCGTTTTCGCTGTGCGTTTTTAAGCCTTTGTGTCCTGCCGGAGCTTTTTGCCGGTCAAGCGAGTTGCTACAAGAAATTTTAGTGTCCGATTCCGTCAAGGGAATAGGGCTGACCGAATGACGACCTGCACGACTGCGAGGCCAAGATGACACGGGTGCGCGATACAAGCGACAACGACCTTCCGCTGGTGGACAGGCGCGCCCGTTCCGGCACCGTCTTGCGCATTCTGCTTCTGGCGCTGGTTCTGATCGCCGCCGCCGCCGCCTTCGTCTATTTCAGGGATCAGCTGGAAAACGAAATCGTGCTCGGCATACTCGGCGTGCTGGCCATGATGGGCATTTTCTTTCTGGTCTCGTCAATCATCGGTTTCATCGAGGTCATGCCGCAGTCGCAATCGGACGGCCTTGCCCGCCGGTTTCTCTCGGCGCACCCGGAAGGCACGCTCATCACCGACGCCAAGGGGCATATGGTCTACGCCAACGCCACCTATTGCCGGATGAGCGGCACCACCAAGGCGAGCGATATCCAGAGTCTCGAAACGCTCCTGTCGCGCAGCCGGGAATCGACCGAAGCGCTTTACCGGCTCATCAACGTGCTGCGCGAAGGCCGCGACGGTTACGAAGAGTTCCGGCTGCTGAAGCCGCTGGGTGAGGATTCCAATGCGGGCCCGCACTGGTACAGGCTGAAGGGCCGGGTGCTGAAGGATGCGAGCGGCGAGGGGCTGCACGTCTTCCAGATCGCCGATATCACGCCGGAGCGCGAGGATCAGGAGCGCTTTTTCCGCGAATTGCAGAACGCCATCGATTACCTCGATCACGCCCCGGCCGGTTTCTTTTCCGCCGGGCGCAAGGGCGAGATCGTTTATCTGAACGCCACCCTGTCGGAATGGCTCGGCATCGATCTGGCGCAGTTTTCGCCCGGTTCGATGACCGTTTCCGATATCGTCGCCGGCGAGGGCATGGCGCTTATCGAATCGGTGCATCCGCAGGGCACGGCGAAGCGCACTGAAATCCTCGACCTCGACATGCGACGGGTGAACGGGCAGAGCATGCCGGCTCGCCTCGTGCATCAGGTGACCTCGAAGGATGGCGCGCCCGGTGAGAGCCGCACCATCGTCCTGAAGCGCCCCAAGGGGCAGGAGGATACGGAATCCTCCTCCGCCATGCGTTTCACCCGCTTTTTCAACAATACGCCGATGGCGATCGCCTCGCTCGACGGCGAAGGCCGTATCCTGCGGATCAACGCGCCCTTCCTGAAATTGTTTTCCGGCGTCGTCGGACGCGATGATATCGACCGCGGCGTGGCGCTTGAGACCATTCTTCACGACAATGAGAAGCCGAGGCTCGAGCAGGCGCTGGCCGAGGCAAAGGACCGCCAGGGCGATATTGCCCCCTTCGATTCCCGTCACCCGAGCGACGAAGGCCGGCATTTCCGATTCTACGTCAACGCTGTCATCGATCAGGACGATGAAGCGCCGGAAGAAGTGGCGATCGTCTATGCCATCGAGGTGACGGAGCAGAAGGCGCTCGAGACACAGATGGCGCAGACGCAGAAGATGAATGCCGTTGGCACACTCGCCGGCGGTATCGCCCACGATTTCAACAACGTGTTGACCGCCATCCTGCTGTCGTCGGACCATCTTCTGCTACAGGCGCGACCTGCCGATCCGAGCTTCGCCGACCTCATGGAGATCAAGCGCAACGCCAACCGCGCGGCCGTGCTGGTGCGCCAGCTTCTGGCGTTCTCACGCAAGCAGACCATGCGTCCGGCCATCCTCAACCTGACGGATGTGATCGGCGATCTGCGCATGCTGGTGGACAGGCTTATTTCCGGCACGAATGTCAAGCTGGAGGTCGATTATGGCCGCGATCTCTGGCCCGTGAAGACGGATCTCTCGCAATTTGAGCAGGTGCTCATCAATCTCTGCGTCAATGCGCGCGACGCCATGCCCGACGGCGGCAAGATCACCATCCGGACGCGTAACGTCGACGCGAAGGAAATAGCAGCGCTTGGCCGTCCGGAATTCCCGGCCGAGGACATGGTGATGGTGGAAGTCGCCGATAACGGTACGGGCATTCCGCCGGAGATCATGGACAAGATTTTCGAGCCCTTCTTCACCACCAAGGAAGTCGGCAAAGGCACCGGCCTTGGCCTGTCCATGGTCTATGGCATCGTCAAACAGTCGGGCGGTTACATCTATCCCGAATCGGAGGTGGGCAAGGGCACCGCCTTCCGCATCTACCTGCCGCGCCATGTGGTGGAGGCCGTTCAGAACAACGGGCAGCAGCCCGGCGCAGCGGCGCTTGCTCCGGCCATCGCAGCCGAGCCGGTGAAGGAAGAGCCGCTGGACCTCACTGGCAAATCCGCCGTCGTGCTTCTGGTGGAGGATGAGGAAGCGGTGCGGCGCGGCGGCAAGCGCATGCTGGAAACCCGCGGCTATACCGTGCACGAGGCCGGTTCCGGCACCGAAGCTCTGGAGGTGATGGAGGAGTTGGAAGGCAAGGTCGATATCGTCGTTTCCGACGTCGTGATGCCGGAAATGGACGGTCCGTCGCTGTTGCGAGAACTGCGCAAATCCTACCCGGACCTGAAATTCATCTTTGTTTCGGGTTATGCCGAAGATGCCTTCGCAAAGAACCTGCCTGCCGACGCCAAGTTCGGTTTCCTGCCGAAGCCCTTCTCGCTCAAGCAGCTGGCCATCGCCGTTCGAGAAATGCTCGACGAAAAGGAATAAGGTCCGCGGCGGCGAACCGGATTCGGCTGCGCCGCGACCTGTCGCATCCATTGGCATCGGGCTTGAAAAATGCACCTGGACGACAGGTTCGTTTTTTCCTGCGTCCTCGCTGCCCCCATATTCGCACTTTTCCCGAGGTTTGCCTCTTCGCAAACGCAATAGTGATTGCACCGTTGCGCAAGGGGCTTAAAATCGCATCTCAACGACCTAGATATGGAGAGGCGAAGTTCTCCCTCCTGGCAATCAGCTGTCGGTTTGAGAACAGTTTGGAGAATGATGAAAGATGATCGCTAAGCCGATCTACATGCAGGGCGAGGGCGAAGGGGAAGACGGCGGCGGCACCAACCGCGGAACGTCTGTTATCACCCGCGTCAAGCCGAAAACGAAAAGACCGAATTTGTACCGTGTTCTTTTACTGAATGACGATTACACTCCCATGGAATTCGTCATCCATATTCTGGAACGGTTTTTCCAGAAGGATCGCGAGGCGGCAACCCGCATCATGCTGCACGTGCACCAGCACGGCGTGGGCGAATGTGGGGTGTTTACATATGAGGTCGCAGAGACGAAAGTAAGCCAGGTCATGGATTTCGCCCGACAGCACCAGCACCCGCTGCAGTGCGTCATGGAAAAGAAATGAGGATCGCAACGTGCCAACTTTTTCCCCGAGTCTCGAGAAGGCGCTGCACCAGGCACTGACCTTTGCAAATGAGCGTCACCACGAATATGCGACGCTCGAACATCTCCTTCTGGCGCTGATCGACGACGCGGATGCCGCAGCCGTCATGGGCGCCTGCAATGTCGATCTGGATGCTCTTCGCAAGACTGTCAGCGATTACGTCGACAATGAATTGACCAACCTCGTCACCGGTTATGACGAGGATTCCAAGCCCACATCCGGCTTCCAGCGTGTCATCCAGCGGGCCGTCATCCATGTTCAATCGTCCGGCCGCGAGGAAGTGACGGGCGCGAACGTGCTTGTGGCCATTTTTGCCGAGCGCGAAAGCCATGCCGCCTATTTCCTGCAGGAACAGGAAATGACCCGTTACGACGCGGTCAACTACATCTCCCACGGCATTGGTAAGCGCCCCGGCACGTCGCAGACGCGCCCGCCGCGCGGCGCCGATGAGCCGGAAAGCGAGAACAAGCCGAACCGAAGCAATCCGGAAGAGGACGGTTCGTCCGCCAAAAAGCAGCAGGATGCTCTGAAGGCTTATTGCGTCAATCTCAACGAGAAGGCCAAGAACGGCAAGATCGACCCGTTGATCGGCCGACACGACGAGGTCAACCGCACGATCCAGATCCTCTGCCGCCGCTCCAAGAACAACCCGCTTTATGTGGGTGATCCGGGCGTGGGCAAGACGGCGATTGCCGAAGGCTTGGCCAAGCGTATCGTCGAAGGCAAGGTGCCGGAAGCGCTTGCCAATGACACCATCTTCTCTCTCGACATGGGCACGCTGCTGGCCGGCACCCGCTATCGCGGTGATTTCGAGGAGCGGCTGAAGCAGGTCGTCAAGGAACTCGAGGAGTTTCCGGGCGCGGTTCTGTTCATCGATGAAATCCACACCGTCATCGGTGCCGGCGCCACTTCCGGCGGCGCGATGGATGCATCGAACCTCTTGAAGCCTGCCTTGTCTTCTGGCGCGATCCGCTGCATCGGTTCGACCACTTATAAGGAATATCGCCAGTTCTTCGAAAAGGACCGTGCGCTCGTTCGTCGTTTTCAGAAAATCGACGTCAACGAGCCGTCGATCGATGACGCAATCGCCATCATGAAGGGCCTGAAACCCTATTTCGAGGACTACCACCACCTCAGATATTCCAACGAGGCGATCAAGGCTGCCGTCGAATTGTCGGCCCGCTATATTTCGGACCGCAAGCTGCCGGACAAGGCGATTGACGTGATCGACGAGACCGGTGCCGCACAGATGTTGCTGCCTGTTTCCAAGCGCCGCAAGCTGATCACCGAACGTGAAATCGAGGCCACCATCGCGACGATGGCCCGTATTCCCGCGAAGACGGTTTCCAAGGATGACGAGATGGTCCTCGCCAATCTTGAAAAAGAACTGCGCTCGGTCGTTTATGGTCAGGACATCGCCATTGAGGCGCTCGCCACGGCCATCAAGCTGGCGCGTGCGGGCCTGCGAGAACCGAACAAGCCAATCGGCTCCTATGTCTTTTCCGGCCCGACGGGCGTGGGCAAGACGGAAGTGGCCAAGCAGCTTGCCGCTTCGCTCGGCGTCGAGATGCTGCGCTTCGATATGTCGGAGTATATGGAGCGTCATACCGTTTCGCGCCTGCTCGGTGCGCCTCCCGGTTATGTCGGCTTCGATCAGGGCGGTCTCCTGACCGATGGCGTCGATCAGCATCCACATTCCGTGGTACTGCTGGACGAAATCGAAAAGGCGCACCCTGATATCTACAACATCCTGTTGCAGGTGATGGACCATGGCTCGCTGACCGACCATAACGGCAAGAAGATCGACTTCCGCAACGTCATCCTGATCATGACGACCAATGCGGGTGCATCCGAGATGGCGAAATCGGCGATCGGTTTCGGCTCTTCGCGCCGCACGGGAGAGGACGAAGAGGCGATCAACCGCCTGTTCACGCCGGAGTTCCGCAACCGTCTGGATGCGATCATTCCGTTCTCGCCGCTGCCGACCGCCGTTATCCACAAGGTCGTGCAGAAGTTCGTCATGCAGCTGGAAACCCAGCTGTCTGAGCGCAACGTCACCTTCGATCTGCATGAAGATGCGATCTCCTGGCTGGCGGAGAAGGGTTACGACGAGAAGATGGGCGCCCGCCCTCTGTCGCGTGTGATCCAGGAAAACATCAAGAAGCCGCTTGCCAATGAAATCCTCTTCGGCAAGCTCAAGAAGGGCGGCGTCGTCAGCGTCACCGTCGGTAAGAAGGATGACGGCTCCGAAGGTCTCATACTCGAGGTTCTGCCGGAGACCGCACCCGTGAAGCCGCAGCCGGAGGCCGAGTTGAAGGCGGCCAAATCGCCCGGCAAGGCAAAGGCCAAGACGAAACCTGCTTCCAAGGCGGCTAAGGCCAATGAAGAGGCGGATGTTCTTGTTGCCGAGGCCGACAAGTCGGACGATGACAGCAAGCCGCGGCGCAAGACCAATGCGGTGCCGAAAGTGCCGAAGAAGAAATGATCGAGGTCTTCGACCGATAAACCGATGCCGGGCGAAAGCCCGGCATTTTCATGTATTAAGCGCGTCGCGTTTTTCCCTGATGCCTGCGACGCTCTTTTTTATTTTATGCATGACGTTACCCCGAAGCTGCGGCACAGTTTCGGGTGATATGCACAAGTGGGTCAGCAATGCAGACTGCCGACAGCGATACCATCCCCATGAGTGGCTGGTTTTTCCGGGGAATGCGGGGCATATTTTCGCTGCCCTCGCTCATTCTGATGACATCTTTTGTCGGTTTCAGCGCCTTCGCGCTGGAATCCGGTGTCGCGCGCGGCGAAGCCGTCTTCATGACGCTGATGATCTGGGCCCTGCCGGCCAAGATGATCCTGATCGGCTCCATGGTCGGCGGCGCCAATCTTGCTGCCTGCTTTCTGGCGGTGACGCTGTCGTCGGTCCGGATGATGCCGATGGTCGCCTCCATCGTTCCGGAAATGCGCGGTGCGAAGACGCCGACATGGATTTTGCTGTTTCTGTCGCATTTCGTTGCGATCACGGCCTGGGTCTTTGCTACGCAGAACCTCTCCAGGGTGCCGCGTGAAGCCCGCGCCGCCTGGTTCGCTGGTTTTGGCATGACGCTCACCGTGGTCAATGCCATCATCGTCGGCCTGTGTTACGGCGTCGTCGCCGCCTTTCCACCACTCGTCGCCGGCGTGCTGTTTTTTCTCACACCGGTCTATTTCGTGGCATCGATCTGGGCTTCGGCCCGTCATTCCGTCGTCAAGGTCGCCTTCGTCATCGGCGTCATCGCCGGGCCCGCCTTCGCGGTCATCGCACCGGAATTCGATATTCTCTATGCCGGGATAGGCGGGGGCACGGCTGCCTATCTGATCGACCGCCTCGTGTTCCGCCGCCGGATAAAACCCGTCTCACCGGAGAGCGAACCATGATGACCGAACATTGGTGGGCGCCCTATCTCTTCATCGCGATTGCCGGCTGGCTGGCGACCGATCTCTGGCGGTGGCTCGGCGTTCTCGCCGGTAACCGCCTGAAGGAGGATTCCGAAGCGCTGCACTGGGTGAGGGCGGTCGCCACGGCGCTCGTCATGGCCGTCACCGCCAAGCTGATCGTCTTTCCAACCGGAACGCTGGAAGCATCCCCCCTGTGGCTGCGCATCGGCGCTGCCGCACTCGGTTTCATCGCATTTCTGATGGCAGGCCAGCGGGTCATCGTCGGTGTGGCGGTGCCGATCCTGCTTCTGGCGGGTGGGTTGTTCGCGCTCGGTTTCTGAGATTGGTTTACGTCAGAGACCGCTCCGTTGGGCTTCCGCAACAAGCCAATCCGCAAGAAGTCTAGCCGGTGCGGTCATCTCGTCTGCTTCCATCAGCCAGTAATATTTCTCCGTATCCGTCGCCCGATCGAAGAGCACGATCAGTTGACCTTCGGCGATCTCTTTGTGAAACAGCGCCGTCGGGCAGAGGCCAATGCCTTGACCGGCTTTGAGCGCGGTCACGAGCAGATTGAAATCCGCAAAAACCGGACCGGCGTTATCGGGCAGGGATATTCCCCCGGCTGCGAACCAGTTCTGCCAAGCCGCCTCGGTGTCGTCATGCAGCAATTCCGCTCCTAAGAGGCTGTCAATATTGTCGAAAGGACCGAATTTAGCGACATAGCCCGGCGCGCATGTCGGTCGCGTCTCTGCGCTGAAAAGCGCGACCGCATTTTCCCCGGACGCGACGCCATGCCCTATGGTGAGATCGGCCGGTATTGCTTGATGCGCACCGGAATAGCTGATGGATACCTGTATATCGGGGTAAAGCGCCCGAAAGCGAGGCAGGCGGGGCGTCAGAAAATGCGCGACGACCGAGGGCAGGCTGGCAAGGCGAACGGTCATGCGGTCACGGCCCTGACGGATCCGGGCGGCGCCAGAGGCAATCTGGCGTAGGGCAGTCGAAACCGTCGTGCCGAATTCCTTTCCGGCCGGGGTAAGCCTCACACCCCTCGCATGCCGCTCGAACAGCGCTACACCGAGCCATGCCTCCAGATTGCGCACATGCTGGCTGACGGCAGTTGCCGTCATGCCGAGTTCCTGCGCAGCCAGAGAAAAACTCGTTCTTCTGGCTGCGGCTTCGAATGCCCGGAGGGTGGTGAGCGGCGGTAATTTCATGGTGTCTCAAGGGTAAGTAAGACTTGGCCTGAGCGCAAGAAAAACCCGTCTTGTCAGGCGCGCACACATGGCGCAATTTCGCCTCGAGATTTTGATTGCTCGAGGATTTCATGACCCCCTTGACCGCCACCGAACCCGTCGACGCCGCTGAACGCCGCGCCGTCCGTCCTGTTGTCGTTTATCCGAACGGGACGCTTGAAATGCCGGACCTTGCACGTCTGGAAGAAGCCAAACGAAGCATGGAAAAGATCGATGAGGTCATCGTGCCGCCGCGTGACGGCCGCACCTTCAACGTGCCGAAGGGGCATTTCTTTCGCATCGTAAGCGTTGAAGGTCCGCAGGTCGGAGACCTGAACCTCTGGAACGCCCATGATCTGACCGAGCGGTTTTTCAGCGGCAAGACCCGCGCCCTGCACGCCACCCATGTTTCGGTCGGCAACCGGCTGTGGAGCAACCTGCCGTCCCTGCGGCCGATGGCGACGATCACCCATGACACGCTATCGTGGTACGGTTTCGATGAAGACGGCGGCGGTGTGCATGACGTAATCGGCACACGCTGCGATCCCTATACCAACAAGCTCCTGAGCGGCGGCGATTACCACCATTGCTGCCATTCCAATCTGACCAATGCGCTGGCCTCCGCGAGGGGCCTGTCATTCCGGCAGGCGGAACCGCATGTGCATGACGTCCTCAATGTCTTCATGTGCACGGGTTTCACCCGCGACACACGCCAATATTTCATGAAGGCGAGCCCGGTGCGTCCGGGTGATTATCTGGAGCTTTTCGCCGAGATCGATCTTATCGGCGCGCTTTCCGCCTGTCCGGGCGGTGATTGCAGCGCCACGCATTCAAGCGATACGGCGGCCTGTTATCCGCTGAAGGTGGAAATATTCCGGCCCGATATGACGGCGCTTGAAGGCTGGCCGTGGCCGGAGAGGAATGCTTACCGCTCTCCGGAATGATCAGTCCGAAAACCGCTCCTGCGTCATGCTCGGGCCTGTCCCGAGCATTTGCAACCGATTGATTTCCGATACGAGGTTGGGTCCTCGGCGCAAGGCCGAGGATAAAGTCGCATACCAGGCAACCATCACGAAGCAAGCGCGGCCTTTATCTTCTCCGCGTGGGCCCTCAATATGTCGCCATCGGCCATCACGCCGGAATGCGGCTTCAGCGGCTCGCCTTCCTTGCGCGGAATGACGTGGAAATGCAGATGGAAAACGGTCTGGCCAGCCGCCGGCTCGTTGAACTGCGCGATGAAGACGCCATCGGCATCGAAGGCTTCCTTTGCCGCCACCGCCAGTTTCTGCACGACGGGAATGGTTCTCGCCAGCACTTCCGGGTCGGCATCGAGCAGGTTGCGGGAGCCGGTTTTGGGAACCACCAGCAGATGGCCGGGGGCCTGCGGCATCACATCCATGAAAGCAAGCGTGTGCTCGTCCTCGTAAAGCTTGTGGCTCGGAATTTCGCCGCGCAGGATTTTTGCGAAGATATTGTTGTCGTCATAGGCGCTGGCCGTCATCGTGATCTCTCCTCATGGCGGACTATACGTCCGGTTCCTGTCTCTCGCCCCTGCGGAAGGGCGTGTGTTCATCAAGATAATCGCCGATATGCTCGACTTCCTCACGCTCACGCTGAAGATAATCGGCAATGGCGCGGCGCAGGCCCGGATGGACAATGAAATGCGCCGAGTGGGTGGTGACCGGCATGTAACCGCGCGCCAACTTGTGTTCGCCCTGGGCGCCGGCCTCCACGCGTTTCAATCCTCTGGAAAGCGCGAAATCGATTGCCTGATGATAACAGACCTCGAAATGCAGGAAGGGATGATCCTCGATGCAGCCCCAGTGGCGGCCGTAAAGCGCGTCCGAGCCGATGAAATTGATCGCACCGGCAATATAACGTCCCTCGCGTTTCGCCATCACCAGCAGCACATCATCGGCCATGCGTTCGCCGATCAGCGAATAAAACTCCCGGGTCAGATATGGCCGGCCCCATTTGCGACTGCCGGTATCCATATAGAAGGCGAAGAACTGGTCCCAGATATCCTCGGTCAGGTCGCTTCCCGTCAGCCAGTCGATCTCGATGCCTTTTTCGAGTGCGGCGCGGCGTTCCTTTTTCAGGCCCTTGCGCTTGCGCGAGGAAAGGGCGCCAAGAAAATCATCGTGGTCGCGATAACCGTCATTAATGAAGTGGAACTGCTGGTCAGTCCTGTGCAGGAAATCGCGGGGCAGAAGGGCGGACAGATCGCCCTCTTCCAGAAATGTCACATGTGCCGAGGAGACGCCGATCTTCTCCGTCACCTGGGCAAGACCGGAGGCCAGTAACGTCTTGAATCGGGTCTCGTCCTCGATTTCTGAAACGAGCAGACGTGGCCCGGTTGCGGGTGTGAAGGGCACTGAACATTGCAGTTTAGGGTAATAATGCCCGCCCGCGCGTTCGAAAGCATCCGCCCAGCCGTGGTCAAAGACATATTCGCCCTTGCTGTGGTTCTTCAGATAGGCCGGCACCGCGCCGACGAGAACACCGGAGGCGTTTTCGAGAAGCAGATGATGCCCGAGCCAGCCGGTTTTGGCAGTCGCCGACCCAGATTCTTCCATGGATGATAAAAATTCATGGGAAATAAAGGGGTTGTAGATTTTTCCTGACGTATTGCGCGAGGTTCCGGAAAGCCGTTTCCAGCTTTCCGGATCGATATCCCTGAAGGATTGCGCAATGCTGATGGAATAGTCTTCTGTCATGCCGTAGCGGATGGGTTCTCTCTCGGGTCGAAACCTTCGAATGTCATCTGGTCCGCATATTTATAAGTAGTCGCGCGCGCATTTTCATCCCTGACCGTCCAGGTAATCACCGGAACCCCGAGTTTTCTTTGCGCTTCGATGAAGCTGTTGGGCAGATGACCCCAATGATAGGAAATGAAATCGAGCCCCATCTGCATCGCTTCGTCATGTTTAAAGAAGTCCTCCGGCTTGTCGCCTTCGGCCGTGAGCCCGAGCGGCCAGGGCGAGCCGGCCGCCTTCAGATCTCTCAGCAGATGGTGGTCGAAGCTCATCAGCGCGACGTGGCCCTTATAGCCCTCGAGGTCTTCCAGCACCGCCTCGGCAAAACCGTCGTCGACGCCTTCGCCTTCGCGGCCCTTCAGCTCGATGACGAGCGGCACCTTGCCGGCGCAGAGCACCAGAAGTTGCTTGAGGGTAGGGACGCGATCTTTGGTTTGCCCAACGGAAAGCATCGCCAGCTCCGCCGAGGTGCGTTCACGCACATCGCCTTTGATGCCGGTCAGCCTCTCCAGGTCGTGGTCGTGGAAAACCACCGGCACGCTGTCCGCTGCCAGCTGAACGTCGCATTCGATGGCGAAACCGGCTTCGACGGCGCGGGAAAACGCGGAAAGCGTGTTTTCCCAGACCGCCTTGTTGAGATCATGATAACCGCGATGGGCGACGGGCTGAGCCGTCAACCAGGAGAGTTTCAGCGTCATACGTCGATTTCCACGATGGCGTCGATTTCGACAGCGGCATTGAAGGGCAGGCAAGCCATGCCGACGGCGGCGCGGGCGTGTTTGCCGGGCTCACCGAGAACATTGGCAATGAGATTGGAAGCGCCGTTGATGACAAGGTGCTGCTCCACGAACTCCGGAACCGACGCGACAAAGCCATTCAGCTTGATGACACGACGGATTTTCGAGAGATCGCCATTCAAAGCGGCCTTGACCTGTGCGAGAATGTTGACGGCGCATAATTCTGCCGCGCGCTGGGCGCTGGCAACGTCGACATCACGGCCAACAAGGCCCGTCACCGCAATCTTGCCCGATTCCATCGGCAGTTGACCTGATACATAAAGAAGATTGCCGCTGATGGTGAACGGAACGTAGTTTGCGGCTGGTGCTGCGGCGACAGGAAGCGTAAAGCCGAGTTCCTTGAGGCGGCCTTCGATGACGTCAGACATTTTCGTCTCCGGTTTTGTTGTAAATCCTTCAAGAATCCGGCATTCAGAAGATGTTGATCCAAAAGCCGGGTGGTTGCTTGTACAATATGAGCAGCGAGTCCAACAGGAGATATTGCATGTTTGTCAGGACGCTGGGTTTCGTTGCCGCAACAGGGCTTATGACCGGCCTGTCAAACGCTGCCAATGCCTTGCCCGTCGCGGTTCCTGATCTCGTATCGCACCGCGCCGTCTACGATCTCGAACTCAAGGATGCGTCTGACCGTTCCGGCATCGAGGGCATGACCGGCCGCATGGTCTATGAATTCACCGGCTCTGCCTGTCAGGGTTACAAGACGGATTTCCGTTTCGTGACGCAGATCAACACTGGCGACGCCGTGCGCATGACCGACCAGCAGACCACCACCTTCGAAGATCTCGCGGCCAAGAAATTTACCTTCGAGACCAAGTCCTACACCGACGACAAGCTGGACAAGGAAGTGCAGGGGGCGGCGATCGACGGCACTGACGGCGTGAAGGTCGATCTGACCCGGCCGGATGCCCGCCAGGTCAGCCTCGTCGCCAGCGAATTCCCGACGCAGCATATGTTTCAGGTGATCGAACATGCAAAGCAGGGAAAACGCATCTTCGAATCCCGCATTTTCGACGGTTCCGATGATGGCGATGAAAGCCTGATCACGTCCACCCTGGTCGGCAAGTCGCAGATGCCGAAGGATGGCGATGCCGATGCCGGCAAGGCTGGCGAATTCGCCAAAGCGGCATTCTGGCCGGTGACCATCGCCTATTATAACGACAAGACCGGCACCGACGCCCTGCCGATTTACCGCATGTCGTTCAAGCTTTACGAAAACGGAATCACCCGTGATCTGACGATGGATTACGGCGATTTCGTTCTGACGGGAAAGCTCGCCAAGCTCGATATTCTCAAGCCAGAAACCTGCGAAAACAAGCCGGTTCGCTGAAACGCGGGCCGTTCTCGCGGTTTTTTTGCATAAATGCTTGCATTTTCATGCGGGCGACTGTATGCGGCTCACCATTCCACACGCGAAGCTTGGGATGTTCCGGGAGAAATCCGGTTCGTTCCGCCCGGTGGTGTCGATGAAAAGTCGGCGCTGTTCGCTTCGCGGGGGTTAAACCGGAAAAGGAGTAACAAGGCATGGCATTGCCCGATTTTTCTATGCGCCAGCTTCTGGAAGCTGGTGTTCACTTCGGCCACCAGACGCACCGCTGGAACCCGAAGATGAAGCCGTACATCTTCGGCGACCGTAACAACATCCACATCATCGACCTGGCTCAGACCGTTCCGATGCTGTCGCGCGCCCTTCAGGTCGTGTCCGACACCGTCGCTCGTGGCGGCCGCGTTCTGTTCGTCGGCACCAAGCGTCAGGCGTCCGAAATCATTGCCGACAGCGCAAAGCGTTCGGCCCAGTACTACGTCAACTCCCGCTGGCTCGGCGGCATGATGACCAACTGGAAGACCATCTCCAACTCGATCCAGCGCCTGCGCAAGGTCGACGAGATCCTGAACTCGGAAGCTTCCGGCTACTCCAAGAAGGAACGCCTGAACCTTGAGCGCGAGCGCGAAAAGCTCGAAAAGGCTCTCGGCGGTATCCGCGATATGGGCGGCGTACCTGACCTGATGTTCATCATCGACACCAACAAGGAAAAGATCGCAATCGAAGAAGCCAAGCGTCTTGGCATTCCGGTCGTTGCGATCATCGACAGCAACTGCGACCCTGACCATATCGACTACCCGATCCCGGGTAACGACGATGCTTCGCGCGCCATCTCGCTTTACTGCGACCTGATCGCCCGCGCCGCCATCGATGGTATCGCACGTCAGCAGGGCGCTTCCGGCCGCGACATCGGCGCTTCCGAAGAAGCTCCGATCGAGCCCGCTCTCGAAGACGAGGCTGGCGCCTGATCTAGGCCCTGTCTGGCGGCGATTTCTTAATCGCCGTCTCCTCGACCAGGATATGACAAGGCCGTCAAAGACCTTCAATGGGTTGACGGCCTTGTTCGTTTCTAACCGCTCCGCCATGTTTTTTTAAAAACCGCAGGCGTCCGATGTGGTTGGAACGGTAGGCAGTCTTCATAACGCTGTCACACTAGAGCGGCACCCATCATTTCGATGTTTGGCGACGCCGCAGCACTTGGGAATGCGCATGCCCCTTGCCGGACTTCCGGGTTTCAAAGGGTGTGCGGCCGGGTACAGTCATCACCCAGAACTTCGGCACGGCGAATTCAGCCGGCTGACCGATCGAACCGATAAGAGGCACACAATGACCGAAATCACAGCCGCAATGGTGAAGGAACTGCGCGAAAAGTCTGGCGCAGGCATGATGGACTGCAAGAAGGCTCTTGCTGAGACCAATGGCGACATGGAAGCGGCAATCGACTGGCTGCGCGCCAAGGGCATCGCAAAGGCCGACAAGAAGTCCGGCCGCACGGCTGCCGAAGGTCTGGTCGGTGTCGCCACCATGGGTCACAAGGCTGTTGTCGTTGAGCTGAACTCCGAAACCGACTTCGTTGCCCGCAACGATGCGTTTCAGGACCTCATCCGCGGTATCGCCCAGGTCGCCCTCACCACCGATGGCACCGTTGACGCCGTTTCCGCCGCCACCTACCCGGCAACCGGCAAGTCCGTTGCCGACAGCATCAAGGACGCAATCGCCACCATCGGTGAGAACATGACGCTGCGCCGCTCGGCTGCACTCGAAGTGCCGCACGGCGTTGTTGCGACCTACATTCACAACGCTGCCGGCGACGGCATCGGCAAGCTCGGCGTTCTCGTTGCCCTGAAGTCGGAAGGCGACAAGGCCGTTCTGAACTCCATCGGCCGTCAGGTTGCCATGCACATCGCTGCGACCAACCCGCTCGCCATCCGCGCTGAAGAAGTTGACGCCGCTGTTGCCGAGCGCGAGCGCAACGTCTTCATCGAACAGGCCCGCGAATCCGGCAAGCCGGAAGCCATCATCGAAAAGATGGTTGATGGCCGCATGCGCAAGTTCTTCGAAGAAGTCGCCCTTCTGTCGCAGGCTTTCGTTATCAACCCTGACCTGACCGTCGGCGACGCCGTCAAGGCAGCCGAAAAGGAAGCCGGCGCTTCCATCGAAGTGACGGGCATGGTTCGCCTGCTGCTCGGCGAAGGCGTCGAAAAGGAAGAAAGCGATTTCGCAGCGGAAGTCGCAGCCGTCGCCAAGGGCTGATTATATTTACCCAATCTTGGGAAAACGGGAGGGCATCGCGTGACAACGCGGTGCCCTTCGTGTATCCGCGTTTCGGTTACATTTCCGAGGAGTCATGATGTCTTCCAAGCCGATCTACAAACGTGTTCTTCTCAAGGCTTCCGGTGAAGCCCTTATGGGTGATCAGGGTTTCGGTATCGATGTGGCGGTGGCTGACCGCATCGCTTCCGATATCGCGCAGGCGAGGGCGATGGGCGTCGAAGTCGGTGTTGTCGTCGGCGGCGGCAATATTTTCCGCGGTGTCGCCGTGGCCTCCAAGGGCGGCGACCGCGTTACCGGCGACCATATGGGCATGCTGGCGACCGTCATCAACGCGCTGGCGCTCGCAACCTCGCTACGCAAGCTCAGCATCGATACCGTCGTTCTTTCCGCAATCGCCATGCCTGAAATCTGTGAAAGCTTCTCGCAACGTGCGGCGCTCCATCATCTCGCGCAGGGGCGCGTGGTGATTTTCGCCGGCGGTACGGGCAACCCGTTCTTCACCACTGATTCCGCTGCTGCACTGCGCGCGGCGGAAATGGGCGCCGAAGCGATCTTCAAGGGCACGCAGGTGGACGGCATCTATTCCGCCGATCCGAAGAAGGACCCGACGGCGACCCGTTTCGACGAACTGACCCACAGTGAAGTGCTCGGCAAGGGGCTGGCGGTTATGGACGTCGCCGCCGTTGCGCTGGCCCGCGAAAACCACATTCCGATCATTGTTTTCTCAATCCACGAGAAGGGCGGTTTTGCGCAGATATTGACCGGCGGCGGCCGCAAGACCATCGTGCACGACAAATAATCAAAACGATGCCGCCTCAAGGGGCGATTACGGCCGCTGGCCGACAAGATGGAGTATCAAGATGAGTGGTGTTGACCTCAACGATATCAAGCGCCGTATGGATGGCGCCATCAATGCGTTCAAGAGCGATATCGCGTCGCTGCGCACCGGCCGCGCCTCGGCCAATATTCTCGATCCGGTCACCGTCGACGCCTATGGCTCGCGTGTGCCGCTCAACCAGGTGGCCAACATCACAGTTCCGGAACCGCGCATGCTCGGCGTCAACATCTGGGACAAGTCGATGGTCAACGCCGTCGACCGTGCGATCCGCGAATCCAATCTCGGCCTCAACCCCATCGTCGACGGCCAGAACCTGCGCATTCCTCTGCCTGAACTCAACGAGGAGCGCCGCAAATCGCTCGTGAAGGTCGCCCATGATTATGCCGAAAAGTCCAAGGTGGCGATTCGCCATGTGCGTCGTGATGGCATGGATGGTCTGAAAAAAGCCGAAAAGGACGGTGACATCGGTCAGGACGAAAGCCGTGGACAGTCGGAAAAGGTTCAGAAAATGACCGATGACACGATTTCGGAAATTGACCGCTTGCTTGCCGAGAAGGAAAAGGAAATCATGCAGGTCTGACATCGTTCGCGATAGACCTGTATTTTATTCGTTTTAATTCCGCGCTGCCCTGTTACTGGATCGATATGCCGACGACGACACGTTCCTCCATTCCCGAGCACGTTGCCATCATCATGGATGGCAATGGACGCTGGGCAAAGCAGCGCGGTCTTCCGCGCGTGATGGGGCATCGCCGCGGTGTGGAGGCCGTGCGCGAGACCGTTCGCGCGGCCGGCGACTGCGGAATACACTATCTCACGCTCTTTGCCTTCTCCTCGGAAAACTGGCGTAGACCCGAATCCGAGGTGAGCGATCTGATGGGGCTTTTGAAAGCCTTCATCCGGCGTGATCTTGCGGAACTGCACCGCGAAAATGTCCGCGTGCGGATCATCGGCGACCGGCAAGGGCTGAAGCAGGACATACGTGCGCTCCTCGAAGAGGCGGAGCAGACGACGGCGGACAATACCAAGCTGACGCTAGTGATCGCTTTCAATTACGGCAGCCGCGACGAGATTGCGCGTGCGACAGCGGCGATTGCGCGCGATGTCGCCGAAGGCAGGATTAATGCCGAATCCATTACGCCGGAGATGATTTCGGCCAGACTAGACACGTCCGGTATGCCCGATCCGGATCTCATTATCCGCACCAGCGGCGAAGAGCGCCTGTCGAACTTCCTGCTCTGGCAGGCTGCTTATTCCGAGTTTCTGTTCGTTCCCGAATATTGGCCGGACTTCGACCGCCAGCGATTCTTCTCCGCAATCGAGCAATATGCAACGCGTGACCGCCGCTTCGGCGCACTCACCGAGCAGGTTGCCGTGGCAGGCGCCTGATGAGCCGTGAACTCAGACTGCGGATTGTATCCGCAATCGTCATGGCGGCGGTCATTCTGGCCGCGACCTGGTATGGCGGCATTCTGTTCCGCATCGTTGCGGGCCTTCTGGCGATCCTCATCTATTATGAATGGTCGACGATTAGCCGGCTGTCGGAGTCGAACCCGACAGGCAACGCCTGGGGCTGGTTCGCGGTTGCCGTCATCGCCGGTAACACGATCTTCGGCGAATCCTCGCTCGATCTGCCTCTATTATCCGGCTTCACGCTGACCGCTGCGCTGTTTCCGATCCTGCGCGGCAAAAATTGGTGGCTGGTGGGTGGTATTTTTTATGCGGGCCTGAGCGGCATATCGCTCTCGGCTATCCGTGGTGACGAGCTGACGGGCTTCGTGTCCATCCTGTTCATCTTCGCCGTCGTCTGGTCGACGGATATTCTTGCCTATTTCGTAGGGCGCGCCATTGGCGGGCCGAAGCTCGCACCTTCGATCTCGCCCGGCAAGACCTGGTCTGGCGCCATCGGCGGGGCGGTGGCGGCCGTGATCGGCGGCGGCGCGGTGTCTATGGCCTATCACGGCAGGATCAGCGTTCTGGTGCTGGTGCTCGCTCTTATTCTTTCGGTATTCAGCCAGATAGGCGATCTCTTCGAATCCTTCGTGAAACGGCGTTTCCAGGTCAAGGATTCCAGCCATCTCATTCCAGGCCATGGCGGCTTCATGGACCGAGTTGACGGTCTTGTTTTCGCCTGCTTTGCGGTATTCCTCATAGCTTTCGTGCATGCGGCGGCAACCGGCGACGTGCCCGGATCGGGCGGCGGTCTGTTGCCGGGTTTCTGAGCGGCGCGAAAGGTCACGACACAAAGGGCAGATTGTCATGAACACAGTAATGGCGGCGACCGGTTTTCTGACCGGCTATATCGTGCCCTTCATCCTGGTGCTGTCGCTGCTCGTTTTTGTGCATGAGATGGGCCACTATCTTGTTGGTCGCTGGTGCGGAATCCGCTCCACCGCGTTTTCCATCGGTTTCGGCCCGGAGCTGATCGGTTTCACCGACAAGCGCGGCACGCGATGGAAAATTTCGGCGATTCCGCTCGGCGGTTACGTCAAGTTCTTCGGCGATGAGGATGCGGCGAGCAAGCCGGATAGTTCCGGCCTGTCGCATATGTCGCTGGAGGAGAGGGCGCAGACGCTTTCCGGTGCTAAGCTGTGGAAGAGGGCGGCCACGGTTGCCGCAGGCCCGATCGCGAATTTCATTCTCGCGATTCTCATCTTTGCGGTGCTCTTTGGCATTTATGGCCGGATGATCGCCGATCCGGTCGTGGCGGAAGTCCGCGAAAACAGTGCTGCTGCCGCAGCCGGCGTTCAACCCGGTGACAGGCTGGTGGCGATCGATGGCGAAAAAGTGATGACCTTCGAGGATGTCCGCCGTTATGTCGGCATCCGCCCGGGCACGCCGATCACCGTAACGGTTGAAAGGGCGGGCGAGGAGCTGAAGCTGCCGATGGTTCCGACCCGCACGGAGACAACGGACCAGTTCGGCAACAAGTTGGAAATGGGTATTATCGGCATCGTCACCGACCAGACCAGCGGTAACTTTCGCCATATTGAATATTCACCGTCTGAGGCGCTGGCCGAAGGTGTGCGCGAAACCGGCCACGTTATCACCGGCACCTTCAATTATATCGGCAATCTCGTGACTGGGCGCATGAATGCCGATCAGCTTGGTGGTCCGGTCCGGGTGGCGCAGGCGTCCGGCCAGATGGCGACACTCGGTATTTCCGCCGTTATCCAGCTTGCCGCCGTTCTTTCCGTCTCCATCGGTCTTTTGAACCTGATGCCTGTGCCGGTTCTGGACGGCGGGCACCTTGTGTTCTACGCCATCGAGGCCATTCGCGGCAGGCCGCTCGGTGCGGGCGCGCAGGAAGTCGCGTTCCGTATCGGAATGATGATGATTTTGGGCCTGATGGTTTTTGCAACATGGAACGATATCAGCAGCTTGATCGGCTGATGATTGTGTTTTAACGGTTTTGTTAGTGACTTGTTTACCGTGTTTATATGCCGAAGTGGCGAATGAGCCACTCTGAAGCACGAAGTAAACAGAATTTAACGTTCACGCTTGCTTGTAGGGGAAAAGCAGGTAAAACGACGCACATGGCCGGAGTCGGGTTCCGCCCGCTGAGGGACAACGTAAAAAGGTAAGAATTGAAATGAAGGCTGGTTCAAGATTTTTGAACGCTGTGTCGGCGGTTGCTCTGTCTGCCGGTGTTTCTTCGGTTGCGGGCCTTGGTGTGCTTGCCTCTGTTGGCGTTGCACATGCAGCCGTCATCAGCAGGATCGATGTTCGCGGGGCCGAAAGGTCGGGCGCGGACTCCGTGCGTTCCAACATCACCATTGCGCCGGGTAAGAACTTTTCCAATTCGGACATCGATGAATCGGTGAAGCGTCTTTACGCCACAGGTTATTTCTCGAATGTCTCCATGCGCGTTTCCGGCAGCACGCTGGTCGTGACGGTCGACGAGAACCAACTGGTCAATCAGGTGGTCTTCAACGGCAACCGCAAGATCAAGGACGACAAGCTCGCCGGCATCGTGCAGACCCAGTCGATGGGTCCGTTCAATCAGGCAATCGTGACGGCGGATATCGCTCGTATCAAGGAAGCTTACGCAGCCATTGGTCGCAGCGATGTCGAAATCACCACGCAGACCGTTTCTGTCGGTCAGGGCCGGGTGAACATTGCTTTCGTCATCAATGAAGGCGAGCGCACGAAGATCGGTCGCATCGATTTCGTCGGCAACAATGCCTATAGCGATGGTCGTCTGGCCGCCGTCATCAATACCAAGAAGTCCAACATGCTGTCGTTCCTGACGCGTAAGGACGTTTATAACGAGGACAAGCTGCGCGCCGACGAAGAGGCGCTGCGCCAGTTCTACTATAACCGCGGTTATGCCGACTTCCGGGTTGTGTCGTCTGACGCGGTGCTGGACGAATCCAAGAACGAATACACCATCTCGATCACGGTCGATGAAGGCAAGAAATACGATTTCGGCAACGTCGTTGTCGAATCGACCGTTCCGGGTGTTGATGGTGCGGAATTGCAGGGTCTCGTTGAAACCCGCCAGGGTGCAAGCTACAGCGCCAAGGAAGTTCAGCAGAGCATGGAGGCGATTTCCAAGCGCGTGGCCGGCGAAGGTTATCCCTTCGCCCGCGTAACCCCGCGCGGTGACCGCGACATGGCGGGCAACACCATCGGTGTGACCTATATCGTCGACCAGGGTGAGCGCGCTTACGTCGAACGTATCGAAATCCGTGGCAACACCCGCACGCGTGACTATGTCATCCGTCGCGAATTCGATATTTCCGAAGGCGATGCGTTCAACCAGACGGTCATCACGGCTGCAAAGCGCCGTCTCGAAGCGCTCGGCTATTTCTCGAAGGTCAATATTTCGACCGCCGGCGGCAGCGCGCCTGACCGTGTCGTGATCGTGGTTGACGTTGAAGATCAGTCGACGGGTTCGTTCGGTATCGGCGCCGGCTACTCGCAGAACGACGGTGTGCTGCTCGAAGCCTCCATCGAAGAGAAGAACTTCCTCGGCCGCGGCCAATACATCCGTCTCGCCGCCGGTGCGGGTGAAGACGATGCACGCAGCTATACGCTGTCCTTCACGGAGCCTTATTTCCTCGGCTACCGTCTGGCAGCAGGTTTTGACCTGTTCAAGAGCCAGAGCCGCAGCGAAGACTATTATGACTACGACGAGCAGGGCTTCTCGCTGCGCGTGACCGCGCCGATTACCGAGGACCTCTCAACGACGTTCAAGTACACCTACAAGCAGATCAATTATGACGGTGAGGGCGACTGGGAAACCGGCAGCAACCTTGCCGAACCCTACAAGGACCTGATCCGTGGCGGTGACTGGACACAGTCCATTATTTCGAACACGCTGAACTACAATACGCTCGACGACCGCAACATGCCGCGCGAAGGCTGGCAGGCTGCTTTGACGAACGAATTTGCAGGTCTCGGCGGCGATTCCGAATATTACAAGATTTACGCCAAGGCTCGCTTCTTCTACACGCTTTCCGATGAGTACGATGTCATCGGCTCTCTGACCGGCCAGGCCGGTCACGTGGTGCCGACAGGCGACAATCTGCTTGTGTTCGATCAGTTCAAGTTCGGCGGTCGTCAGGTTCGGGGCTTCAAGAACGATGGTATCGGTCCGCGCATCGGTTCCGACTCCATCGGCGGCACGACCTATTTCGCCGCTTCTGCTGAAGTCTCGGCTCCGATGCCTGGGGTTCCGGAAGATTTCGGCCTGCGCCTTGCTGGCTTCGTGGATGCAGGCACGCTCTATGGCAACAAGGTTGCCAACAGCGCCGGTGTGAAGGACGACAACTCCATCCGCGCATCCGCCGGTGTGGGTGTGATGTGGGCATCGCCTTTCGGTCCGATCCGTGTCGACTACGCCGTGCCTTTCGCTAAGGAAGACTACGACGAGGAACAGCGTTTCCGGTTTGGCATGTCCAATACTTTCTGATATCGGCAGTCCAGAACTGCAACTTTGAACGTTCTGGAGTTTCCGGCTGATGGAATACAACGCCTTTTTTCCGCCCCACGAGGGACTGCGATTGAAAGATATCGCAGACCGTCTTGGGGCGGAACTGTCTGATGACGTAGCGGGAGAGCGGATCATTCGCTCCGTCGCGCCGGTCTACCGGGCAAAACCCGATCAGCTCTGCTATATTCTTTCGCGCAAGAACCGCGACGAGCTGCAGACCTGCGACGCTGGCGCCGTCATTTGTGACGCCGCACTTGTGGATATGCTTCCGTCTCACACCCCTGCGCTGATATCGAAAAACCCGCACACGCTGTTTGCGCAGGTTGGTGCCTTGCTGCATCCTTCCGCCATGCGTCCTGGTCCGATTGCGCGTATGGACGCTGAAATTTCCCATGCTGCGCATGTCGATCCATCCGCGAAGCTGGAGGCGGGCGTCATCGTCGAGTCGCTCGCCGTGATTGGAGCTGGCGCCCATATTGGCGCGGGTACGCGCATCGGTCCTGGGGTCATCATCGGGCAGGATGTGCAGATCGGGCGCGATTGCACCATTGCCGGCGGCGCAAGCGTTCTTGCGGCCCTCATCGGTAATAATGTGATTATCCATAACGGCGCGCGCATCGGTCAGGATGGTTTCGGTTATGCGCCCGGTCCGCGCGGCATGCTGAAGATCGTGCAGATCGGCCGGGTCATCATTCAGGACAATGTCGAGATTGGCGCCAACACCACGATTGATCGCGGCACCATGGATGACACGGTCATCGGCGAAGGCACCAAGATCGACAATCAGGTCCAGATCGGCCACAACGTGCGCATCGGCCGCCATTGCGGCATCGTCAGCAAGGTTGGCATCGCGGGCAGCACCCGCATAGGCGACGGTGTGATGATTGGCGGTGCGGCCGGAATCAATGGCCATATCAACATTGGCGACGGCGTACAGATTGCGGCGATGAGCGGTGTTGTGGCGGACGTGCCGGCAGGCGCCCGTTATGGCGGCACGCCTGCGCGTCCGATGAAATATTTCCTGCGCGACATGGCCGAAATTCTGGCGCGCGCTGAAGGGCGTGATAAAAAAACAGGAGAGAAAAAAAAATGACTGAAGAAACGAAGACGGCGCTCGGCGCGGCTGACATTCTGGAAGTCATGAAGCTTCTGCCGCATCGTTACCCGTTCCTGCTGATCGACAAGATCATTGAGATCGATGGTAACAATTCGGCGATCGGCATCAAGAACGTCACTGTCAACGAACCGCATTTCACCGGTCATTTCCCGGACCGGCCGATCATGCCCGGCGTTCTGATCGTTGAGGCCATGGCCCAGACGGCGGGTGCGATCTGTGCTCGCAGCCAGGGTGAGGGCGGTCACCTAGTCTATTTCATGACAATCGACAATGCGCGTTTCCGCAAACCCGTGGTCCCCGGTGATCGTCTGGAAATTCACGTCGTCAAGCAGCGCCAGCGCGGCAATGTCTTCAAATTCCATTGCGAAGCGAAGGTGGACGGCGCGCTGGTGGCGGAGGCTGATGTCGGCGCCATGATGATCCCCGAGGATCAGCAATGAGCACGATTGCCGCCTCGGCCAGAATTCATCCGAGCGCCGTGATCGAAGACGGTGCGGTGATCGGTGAAAACGTCGTCATCGGTGCGCTGAGCTATGTCGGTGCAAAAGTCACGCTGCATGAAGATGTCCAGCTGCACAATCACGCCGTTGTTTCCGGCCTGACCGTGATCGGCCGTGGCTCGGTTGTCCATCCCATGGCGGTCATCGGCGGCGCGCCGCAGGCGGTTCGCCACGACGGTTCGGAAACGACGCTCGAGATCGGTGAGCGCTGCATCATGCGTGAAGGCGTGACGATGAACGCCGGCAGTTCCGATGGCAGCGGCAAGACCGTTATCGGCGACGATAATCTTTTCCTCGCCAATTCGCATGTGGCGCATGATTGCCGCCTCGGCAGCCATATCATCTTGTCGAACAATGTGATGCTGGCGGGCCATGTCACCATTGAGGACCGCGCGATTCTGGGCGGCGGCTGCGCCGTGCACCAGTTCACGCGCATCGGCCGCCAGGCCTTCATCGGTGGGCTGTCGGCGGTCAATTACGATGTCATTCCTTATGGCATGCTGAATGGCAATCCCGGCATCCTTGGCGGTCTGAACGTCGTCGGCATGACCCGCGCCGGCATTGAGCGCGCCGATATCCACAAAGTCAGACGCGTCTACAAGGCGATTTTCGAGGCCGAAGGCACGATCCGCGGCAATGCCGCAGCCATTGACCGTAACGACTATCTGGATTGCCCGCAGGCGCTTGAAGTCATCGATTTCATCGGTGCGGATAGCGACCGCGCAATATCCTCACCCAACCGGGGCAAGTGAGCCGTGACAGGCGGCGGGCGTCTCGCCATTGTGGCCGGCAGCGGCCAGCTGCCGCTATATGTGGCGGCCGCCGCCCGTGAGATGGGCGAGAACCCTTTCATCGTGCGCCTGCGCGATGATTCCCGTTTGGACTGGAGCGGTTTCGACAATGCCGTGATCAGTGTCGGCGATGTCGCCGGGCTAGGCCGTCTGCTGCGTGAAAACCGGGTAGACCGTGTCGTGCTATCCGGCGCCGTGGCGCGGCGTCCGGAATGGCGGGAGATTCGACCCACAGTCGGCATCCTGCTCAAACTGCCTTCGATTGTCAGGACGCTGCTGTCGAGCGGCGACGACGCCGTTCTTCAGATGGTTATCAAGATCATCGGCACGCTTGGCGCAAAAGTCATCGGTGCCCACGAAATCGCACCCGGCCTGCTGGCCGCGATAGGCCCTTTCGGTACGCAAAAACCTGCCGAGGATGATCTGCGAGATATACGCAAGGCGGCTGAGGCTGCGCTCGCGCTTGGCAAGCTCGATGTGGGGCAGGGCGCGGTCGCCGTCGGTGGCCGTATCGTCGCGCTGGAAGGCGTTGAGGGAACGGATGCCATGCTGGCGCGCGTCGCGGCATTGCGTGCGGAGGGACGGATATCCCCGCGCCGCAAGGGCGTGCTCGTAAAGCTGTGCAAGCCGCAGCAGGATGTGCGCGCTGACCTGCCGACAATCGGTGTGGAAACGATTGAGAATGCGCGAAAGGCCGGGCTGGCAGGTATCGCCGTCGAAGCCGGGCGGGCGCTGGTACTCGATCGCGAGGCGATGTTGAAAGCGGCCGATGAGGCGGGCATATTCGTCTGCGGCATCGATACGTCACTTGGCGGAGATATGATGGGGGAGGCCTGATCGGATGACGGCGGCATTAAAAGTGGCGGTCATAGCCGGGGAGGTATCCGGCGATCTTTTAGGCGCGGATCTGATTCGCTCGCTCAAGGCCCAATATGCGGGGCCTGTCGAGCTGGTGGGTGTGGGCGGCGAAACGCTGGAAGCGCAGGGACTGGTTTCCCTGTTCGACTATTCCGAGCTCTCCATCATGGGCTTCACGCAGGTTCTGAAAAAACTGCCGAAGCTCATTGCGCGGATCAACCAGACCGCTCAGGCAATCGCTGCCGCAAAGCCCGATATTCTGCTGATCATCGACAGCCCGGATTTCACCCATCGCGTTGCGAAAAAAGTCCGCAAACAATTGCCGCATCTGCCGGTCGTCAATTACGTCTGCCCCAGTGTCTGGGCCTGGAAGGAATATCGCGCCACCGCGATGCTCTCTTATGTCGATCATGTGCTGGCTCTTCTGCCCTTCGAGCCGGAAGCCATGCGCCGTCTCGGCGGCCCGCCGACAAGTTTTGTCGGTCATCGACTGAGCGTCGACCCCGATGTGCTGTCAGTGCGACAGAAGCGGGCGGAACGCTCGCTGCCGGCGGATGGCGAACCGAAGGCCATTCTTCTCCTGCCAGGGTCTCGTTCCACTGAAACGACGCGGCTGATGGAGCCGTTTCAGGCGGCGGCGAGAGCTTTTGTCGAGCGCAACGGTCCGACGCGGTTCCTGTTGCCCACTGTACCGCGTCAGGAAAAACGCATTCGCGAACTGGCAGCGTCGTGGCCAGAGGATATCAGGCCCGAAATCGGTATCGATTCCGCCTTCAAATGGAATGCGTTTGCTGAAGCCGATGCGGCCATAGCCGCTTCCGGCACGGTCATTCTGGAACTCGCGCTCGCGGGCGTGCCGACCATCTCGGTCTACAAGACCGATTGGATTTTCACCATGCTGAGCAAGCGTGTCAAGACGTGGACAGGCGCGCTGCCGAACCTGATTGCCGATTACGCCGTCGTGCCGGAATATTTCAACGAGGTGGTAAGGGCAGGTTCGATGCTGCGCTGGGCAGAGCGTCTGTCTTCCGACACCACCGAGCGGCAGGCGATGCTCGAAGGTTATGCACTTGTACAGCAACGCTTGCACACGGATGTGCCGCCGGGGGAAACCGGCGCGCGCATTCTTCTGGATGTCCTGAAAAGCAAAACTCGTCCCTCACAATAATCATAGCCCTCTCGCTCCACCGGCTGATGTCCTGCCGCCGATGCAGGCAGAAGAGGGGCGATTTTACTGCATTTGATCGTTAGGACGGCAAACGGCTGACCACCGGAGGTCTCCCGGCCCATAAATTTCCATCTGGCACACCTCTTGCTTTCAATCTTGTATGCAAGATAGCCATACATCCGAAAGCGCCCAGAGCGCGGTAGAAGACGCCATCATCTCAGGCATTCTTTCCGCGCGCATCCGCCCGGGCACCCGCCTCAGCGAGAACCAGCTCGCCAGCCTTTTCGGCGTGTCACGCACGCGCATCCGCGAGGCGATGATGCGGCTGGAAACGCGTGGCATCGTCACCGTCAGTCCGCGCCGCGGCTGGTTCGTGGTGGAGCCTTCTGCCGAAGAATCCATCAAGGTCTATGAGGCGCGGCGAATCATAGAATACGGACTGTTGCGCAATCTTTCCGGCGTCAGCGCGCAAGGCATCGCAATCCTCGCCAATCATCTCGATGAGGAGAAGGCGGCGATTGCCAAAGGCGATCGCCAGCGCCTGACCTGCCTGATGGGTGATTTTCACATCCGTATCGCCGAAATCGCCGGAAACGATATCATCGTCGAAACGCTGCGCGACCTGACCGCCAGAACCATCCTCATCTCCATGCTCTACCAGTCCGATTTCCATGCGCAGCAATCGCATGACGGACATTGCCGTATCTTCGAAGCGATCAAGGCGGCCGATTTTCATGGCGCCGCCGAACTCGCCATCCGCCATCTCGACGAAGTTGAAACGGGTCTCGATCTCACCCGCAGGCCGGACCCGCTCTACGAGCTTCGCAATTCCCTTTCAATGCAGCCCCTTTCCTCAAGCCTCAAGGAGTAATTCCCAATGTTTTCCAGACGTTCATTGCTTGCCGTCGCCGCAATTTCCGCAACACTCGGTTTTTCGCCGGCAGCCTTTGCCGATGCGCTCGGTGATATCACGTCCCGGGGCACGATCCGCGTTGCGGTTCCGCAGGATTTCCCGCCCTTCGGCAGCGTCGGCACGGATATGGCGCCGCAGGGTTACGATATTGATGTCGCCAATCTGATCGGCGAGAAGCTCGGCGTGAAGGTTGAACTCGTGCCGGTGACAAGTGCCAACCGCGTTCCCTATCTTCAGACCAACAAGGTCGATCTCGTCATCTCGAGCCTCGGCAAGAACCCGGACCGTGAAAAGGTCATCGACTTCTCGACCGCCTATGCGCCTTTTTATAATGGCGTCTTTGCCCCAGACTCGCTTGCCGTCACCAAGGCGGAAGATTTAGCCGGCAAGACCATCGGCGTTACCCGTGGCGCGGTCGAGGATCTGGAACTGACCAAGGTTGCTCCGGCCGACACCACCATCAAGCGCTACGAGGACAATAACGGCACGATTTCCGCCTTCCTTGCCGGCCAGGTGGAAGCCGTGGCCACGGGCAATGTCGTGGCCGCTGCCATTCTGGCGAAGAACCCGCCGAAGCGTCCCGAGCTGAAATTCCTGATCAAGAATTCCCCCTGCTATATCGGCCTGAACAAGGAACAGCCGGCGCTTCTGGAAAAGGTCAACGCCATCATTGCGACTGCAAAGACCGATGGTTCGCTGAACACGATCGCGCAGAAATGGCTGAAAACCGATCTTCCGAAGGATCTCTGACCAACCTGGCAAATCCAGGCGCCGGCCGTGCCTGATCGCGGCCCGGCGCATGGTTTGTCCTCCCCGAAAGGAAATATCGGGTGAAATACACATTCGATTTTGGGTGGCTTCTCGATTATTACCCGCAGATCGCCAAGGGCATTGCCATCACGCTGGAATTGATCGCCGTCGGCGGCGTTCTTGGCATCGCGCTCGGCATATTCTGCGCCTGGGTACGCGCGCTTGGCCCCAAATGGCTGAGGCCGCCGGTTGCGACCTATGTAGAGCTCATTCGCAATACGCCATTTCTCATACAATTGTTTTTTATCTTCTTCGGCCTGCCGTCGCTTGGCCTGCAACTGTCGGAATTGAGCGCGGCCAATATCGCCATGGTGGTCAATCTCGGAGCCTATAGCTGCGAGATCATCCGTGCCGGCATTCAGGCGACGCCCAAGGGCCAGTTCGAGGCCGGGGCAAGCCTTGCCATGACCCGTTTCGAAACCTTCCGGCATGTGGTGCTGGTGCCCTCACTGCAACGCATCTGGCCAGCGCTATCTTCGCAGGTGGTAATCGTCATGCTCGGCTCGTCGGTCGTGTCGCAGATCGCCGCCGAGGACCTGACTTTTGCGGCCAACTTCATTCAGTCGCGCACCTTCCGCGCCTTTGAAGCCTACATGGTCTCCACCGTCATTTATCTCGTGCTGGCCATTCTGTTGAGGCAGGTGCTTGTCATGGGCGGCAACCTCATCTTTCCCCGCAGGAGTGTCCGATGATTGAATTCTCCACCTGGGATATTCTCAGAAACCTGCTGCTCGCCACGCGCTGGACCGTTCTGCTGTCGCTCGTCTCCTTTGCCGGCGGTGGTCTGGTGGCGCTGCTTCTGCTGTTCATGCGCATTTCCCGCAAAAAATCGATGCGGGCTTTCGCACGCTATTATGTCGAGCTTTTCCAGGGAACGCCGCTTTTGATGCAGCTTTTCATCGCCTTTTTCGGCCTCGGCCTGGTCGGCATCGATGTGCCGGCCTGGTTGGCGGCGGGCTTGACGCTGATCCTCTGGGCGGCCGCCTTTCTCACCGAAATCTGGCGTGGATGCGTCGAATCCGTTGCGAAAGGCCAATGGGAAGCGTCGGCAAGCCTTGCCATGGGACGCCTGCAACAGATGCGCTACGTCATCCTGCCGCAGGCCATGCGGGTCGCCATTCCGCCAACCGTTGGTTTCTTCGTGCAGGTCATCAAGGGAACGGCGGTGACCTCAATCATCGGCTTCGTAGAACTGTCCAAGGCCGGCACGGTCGTCACCAACGCCACCTTCCAGCCCTTCACCGTTTATGGCCTCGTCGCCCTCATCTATTTCGCGCTGTGCTGGCCTCTGTCGAAGAGCAGCCAGATCCTCGAAAGGAAGCTCAATGTCGCTCATCGAAATCACTGAAGTCCGTAAAAGCTATGGCAGCAACGAGGTTCTGAAGGGCATCAATCTCGATGTGGAGCCCGGTGAGGTCATCGCCATCATCGGCAAGAGCGGATCGGGAAAATCGACGCTGCTTCGCTGCATCAACGGGCTGGAGACGATTTCTGCCGGTTCCATATCGGTCGCCGGCGCGCAGCTTCTCGATGATGATCTGCATCTGAAAGCCCTGCGGCTGAAGGTCGGCATGATCTTCCAGCAGTTCAATCTCTTTCCGCACCAGACCGTTGGCGGCAACGTCATGCTGTCGCAGACCGTAGTGAAGAAGACACCCAAACCGGAAGCGGAAGCCGTTGCCCGCAAGATGCTGGAACGGGTGGGTCTGGCTCATAAATTCGATGCCTATCCCGATGAACTATCAGGCGGTCAGCAGCAGCGCGTAGCCATTGCCCGGGCACTCGCGATGCAGCCCATTGCGCTTCTTTGCGACGAGATCACCTCGGCGCTCGATCCGGAGCTGGTCTCGGAGGTGCTGGCGGTGGTGCGTGAACTGGCCGGCGAAGGCATGACGCTGCTGATGGTGACGCATGAGATGAAGTTTGCGCGCGACGTCTGCTCCCGCGTCGTTTTCATGCATGAGGGCAGGGTGCATGAAATCGGCCCGCCGGAAGAGGTATTCTCCAATCCCGCGACACCCGAACTCAAGCAGTTCCTGGGCGTTGCCGCGCGCCAATGAGAATCGTTCAGACGCTCAACAAAAAGGCCGGCGGGTGAAAACCTGCCGGCCTTTGATCTTACAGGGTTTCGCGGCTTAGCGCTTGGAAACCGGGACGTAGTCGCGCTTGCCGGCGCCCGTATAGAGCTGGCGCGGACGGCCGATGCGCTGCTGCGGATCTTCGATCATCTCGTTCCACTGTGCGATCCAGCCGACGGTGCGGGCAAGAGCGAAAAGAACGGTAAACATGGTCGTGGGGAAGCCCAGCGCCTTCAGCGTGATGCCCGAATAGAAGTCGACATTCGGGTACAGCTTCTTTTCGACGAAATACGGGTCGGAGAGGGCGATCTTTTCCAGTTCCAGCGCGACCTGCATGATCGGATCGTCGGAATTGCCGGTGGCTTCCAGCACTTCGTACATCGTCTTCTGCATGATCTTGGCGCGCGGGTCGTAGTTCTTGTAGACGCGGTGGCCAAAGCCCATCAGGCGGAACGGATCGTTCTTGTCCTTGGCGCGGGCGATATATTCCGGAATACGGTCAACCGTGCCGATTTCGTTGAGCATGTTGAGCGCCGCTTCGTTGGCGCCGCCGTGAGCCGGGCCCCAGAGGCAGGCGATACCAGCCGCGATACAGGCGAACGGATTTGCACCCGACGAACCGGCAAGACGCACCGTGGAGGTGGAGGCGTTCTGCTCGTGATCGGCATGCAGGATGAAGATGCGATCCATGGCGCGGGCCAGAACCGGATCCACCTTGTAGTCCTCGCAAGGCACGGCAAAGCACATGTGCAGGAAGTTGGAGGCGTAATCCAGATCGTTCTTCGGATAAACGAAGGGCTGGCCGATATGGTACTTGTAGGCCATGGCGGCGATCGTCGGCATCTTCGCGATCATGCGCAGCGAAGCGACCATGCGCTGGTGCGGATCGGTGATGTCGGTCGAGTCGTGGTAGAAGGCCGAGAGAGCGCCGACCGTGCCGCACATGACGGCCATCGGATGCGCATCGCGACGATAGCCGGTGAAGAAGCGGCTCATCTGCTCATGCACCATGGTGTGGCGCGTGACGCGAGTGTCGAAATCCTTCTTCTGCGCAGCCGTTGGCAGCTCACCGTAGAGCAGCAGATAGCAGGTTTCCAGGAAGTCGCCCTGTTCGGCGAGCTGCTCGATGGGGAAACCACGATGCAGGAGAACGCCCTCGTCACCGTCGATATAGGTGATCTTGGATTCGCAGGAGGCCGTCGACGTGAAACCCGGGTCGTAGGTGAAGGAGCCCGTGTGCTTGTAGAGCGTGGCGATATCGACGACGCTTGGTCCAATCGTGCCTTCCCTGACCGGGAGTTCCACCTGCTTTTCGCCAAGTGTCACTGTAGCGCTTTTTTCCGTCATACTGATCCTCCGAAAACATGCGGGTGGGGGCGTTGAGACACACCCCGCGGTTAAGCGTCTACCGATTAGCTATATGATCCTTGCGCAGATGCCAAGCTATCCAAAGGTCAAATTGTGCATTGCGGCAAACGCAATTGCGTTGCTTTTCGCTTTATCGATCATGGCAACTCAATCTCGGTCAACGCAGGGTTAAAGGAAAGCATTGCAATCCCGCGCGTCCACCTGCAAACCTGTTTCCGGTGCGGCAGGGGCGCGGCGCAGATTGCTTGATCAAGGGGAAAAACAGCATTTCGGATATGCCGAAACGATGCAGGGCGGATTGCCCCGCACGACGGAGATGCTGTCTCCGCAGCGCCGGACCGGCGAGATCGCGACGTATGGTCTGCCGGCCCTAGTCAGCAGGCCGAAACCGCAAACGGCCATTATCCGGAAAATCACCAACTGCCTCGCCGAAGAACGCGCATTCGGCCATGATTTTCTTTTCGTGCCGGTCTTCATCGGCTGTGGGGCGATCCTCTGGTTTTCCCTTGATGCAGCACCCTCATTGCCGCTTCTTGTTGTTCTATTTTTCCTCGCCGCCGGCCTGGCATTCGCCACCCGATATCACGCGACTCTGGTGGCCACGGCGTGCAGCCTCGTCGCACTGCTGTTGCTGGGCATGCTTTTCGCCGAATTTGAAACGCGGAGGGCAGGGACGGTGGTGCTGGATACGCCCGTTACCACCACTATTACCGGCACGGTGATGCGCCGAGAGGTCGATGCCCGCGGCGATTGGCGTTATGTGGTGCAGCTGGCTGCGACAGAAGCGCCGGCGTTGTCACGCCTGCCTGGAATGGTTTCGCTGCTGGCCCGCGGCGGCGGAAAGCCGGTGGCACTCGGTGCGACCATTCGCGGCAAGGCGCGGCTTTCGCCGCCATCCGGTCCGGCTTTGCCCGGTCTCAACGATTTCGCTTTCGCCTCCTATTTCAGGGGCATAGGCGCGACTGGCTTTTTCTATAAGCCGCCGCAGACGATCACTGCCCCTGATATCGACGCAAAGGATGATTGGCTGGAACGGGCCGATATGCGGCTTTACGGCCTGCGCACCGCCATTGCCGAGCGCATCCGCACCACCATCGGCGGTGACGCCGGCGCTTTTGCCGCCTCCATCGTCACCGATGAGAGACAGGCCATATCGGCGGAAACAATGGAAGCCCTGCGGCTTTCCGGCCTCGCCCATATCGTTGCCATATCCGGGCTCAACATGGCGCTGGCGTCAGGCATATTCTTCGTGGGATTGCGGCTCGCCTTCAGCCTGTTTCCGGCCTTTGCCCAGCGCTGGCCGGTGAAGAAGATATCCGCTTTTGCGGCACTGCTGATGACGCTCGCCTATTACCTGATATCAGGTTTTGCCGTCTCTGCCGAACGCGCCTGGCTGATGATGTCGGTGATGCTGATCGCTGTTCTCTTCGATCAGCCGTCGCTCAGCCTCAGAAATGTTGCGCTGTCCGCTCTTGTCATCCTCGCGCTGTCTCCTTCGGAAATCATGGGGCCGAGCTTCCAGATGTCCTTCGCCGCAACGATCGCGCTCGTTGCGGCCTATGCCGCCTGGAGCCGATGGCGCACCGACCGGGAGCGTCTGTTCATCGGGCGCAAACCGGCGTGGATGACGGTGGCGGGAACGGCAGGCGCCGTCATCGGCGGTGTCGTCACTACATCGCTGATCGGCGGGCTCTCGACGGCGATCTATTCCGCCGAGCATTTCCAACGTGTCACCACCTATGGACTTTTCGCCAATCTGGCAGCCATGCCGCTGATGTCGCTGATCGTCATGCCCTTCGGCCTCATCGCCATGCTGTTGATGCCCTTCGGGTTCGATGCGCCATTCCTGAAGGTCATGGGTTACGGCATGGCGCTCGTTATCGAGGTTGCGGACGAGGTGGCGTCCTGGGGTGGCAGCGCGGCGACCGGGAGACCGCATGGCGCTTTCATCGGCATTGCCTCTGTGGGTTTTCTGCTGCTGACATTGCTGCGCACCCGTTTGGCGCTACTCGGTTTGCCACCTCTGATATTGGCCTTCGGCCTCTCTGGAGCCGTCGCCCAACGCGGTCTGCCTGATCTGCTTGTCCATGAGGAAGGCAAGCTGGTGGCGCTTCTGGACGAGGGCAGGGTCTACACCACAAAAACGCGGCCGCAGGGCTTCATCTATGAGCAATGGCAGAGGGCGCTGCTGTTGCCTGACAAACCGCTCCCACCGGTCCTTCTCAAGATGGGGGCTCCGACAACAACCGTTGCTCTCACCACCAAATCCAAGCTGGCGCCGGAGGACATGAAGGCCGTGGCGCGGGAGATGATAACGACGCTGAGAGATGCCGCACCCGGTGTCTTCACCTGCAGAACAGGCATCTGGTGTGTGGCGCGTGCAAGAAGCGGCGAATTTATCATAGTTCTGGAAGACGGCCGGTTTGCAGGAAAAGCCTGTGACATTGCCGATATTGTCATCGTCTCCCGCAGAACCTCGTTTGCGCAATGCCGCTCGGGCGCCCTGCTGCTCAATCGCGACACATTAAGACGCATCGGCTCGGTAGAGATAAATTTCGCCGGCAGCGAACAGGCGGGGGTGGTGGGGCGGATGCGCGCGGCAACCGCCAGCACCGACAGGCCGTGGAGCGAACATCGCTTCTACGACTGGAAGAGCGGGCGCTTTGACCATGAGGTGCCTGAAGCCGTCACCCGGTTGCTGACGGGATCGCAGTGAGTGCTGCCAGCATGATTTGTCAGGCCGTGGCGCGCAAATCCGCGGTCAATTCGCCAATGCTGCCGATCTCTTCTTCATGCGGCAGATCGCGCCAGATTTCCTTCAGTCCGGCTTCATACCATTCGCGCATGGCGGGCAGGGCAAGCAGCCTGTCACAATAGGCCTTCGCCGCTGGCGAAAGATCGGCGCCATAGGTCTGGAAACGGAACGCCACCGGGCAGAAGAAGGCATCGACCGCCGTGAATTTTTGACCGGCGAGAAACGGTCCGCCGAATTTTGCGAGGCCTTCGCTCCACAGCGCATCAATGCGTTTTATGTCGGCCGCAAGCCCGGCATCGCCGCCCTTCGGTTTTACGCGGATACCGACCGACATGGGATAGAGATTGCGCAGCGAAGAGAAGCCCGCATGCATTTCACTTGCCGCCGAGCGTGACCAGGCCCGTGCCTGCTTGTCACTTGCCCAGACACCCTGATGTCTCTCGGCCAGATATTCGGCAATCGACAGCGATTCCCAAACCGTCACGCCCTCATCAACAAGGCACGGCACCTTGCCCGTCGGCGAAAAGCTGGAGAAGGCAACACCTTCGCCAAAGGGAACGAGTTTTTCATCAAAGGCGATGCCGAGCGTGCGCATCAAAACCCAGGGCCGCAGCGACCATGAGGAATAGTTCTTGTTGGCAATATAAAGATCGTACATGGCGTTTTTCCCCCGATAGGATGCGCATTTCTATATCTGCGAATGGTCTTGGAATATCGCAAAGAATCCATGGCTCCCATAACGCCAATTGATGGATGGGCCGTCGTGCACAACCGCATTTTCGCAACGACGAGCGCGTTTGCCATTTAAAAAAGAAAAGGCGCATCAATTCAACGAAATGACGCGCCCTTCATCTTGCAGGCCAGATATGCCGCCGTTCAACCGTTTCGGCTTATCCAAACCGGCGGCGGCATCAATGATATCTGCGGATCAACCCAACCAGCTTGCCCTGTATCTTCACCCGATCAGGCCCGAAAATTCGGGTCTCATAGGCCGGGTTTGCAGCTTCCAGCGCGATGGAGGCTCCCTTGCGGCGGAAACGCTTCAGGGTCGCTTCTTCATCATCCACCAGCGCGACGATGATATCACCGGGATTGGCCGTATTGCCGTTGCGGATGATGACGGTATCGCCATCAAAAATGCCGGCCTCGATCATAGAATCACCCTTGACCTCCAGAGCGTAATGTTCGCCCGAACCCAGCATGTCCACAGGTACGGCCACATCATGGGTGTTGTTCTGGATGGCGGAAATCGGCACACCGGCGGCGATGCGGCCCATGACCGGCACGGTGACGGCACCGCCGAGATCATTGGCAGGCGCCTTGGGGGTCGCGGCCGGCTCCGGCGTCTTCGGCTTGCCCAGGCTGCCTTCGATGACGCTCGGTGAGAAACCACGCTGCGGCCTTGCGCCCGGCGTATAGGCCTCAGGTAATTTTATCACTTCCAGCGCTCGCGCCCTGTTGGGTAGCCGGCGAATAAACCCGCGCTCTTCGAGTGCGGTAATCAGCCGGTGGATGCCGGATTTGGAAGCAAGATCGAGTGCGTCCTTCATTTCATCGAAGGAGGGCGGTACGCCGGACTCTTTCATTCTTTCATGAATGAAGAGAAGCAATTCCTGCTGTTTGCGCGTGAGCATGAGGAAAACACCCTTGAGAATCGTCGTTGAAGTCGCGAAACAAATACAGAACGAACACTATATGTTCCATATGTGTTCCGCAATCCCCTAAAATTTCGTGAAGGGTGCATCTCAGATCGTGATTTGATATTCGAACGCGTGAACTGCCGAGAGCCGGTAGGGTTGGTGACTATTTTTACAATCGGAGGAACTGCTGTCTGAAGTGGGCAATTGAAGGCAGCTCTGTGTTTCAGGCATCCGGTACGACGATCCGTCCGTCTAAGACGGCAAATCGCTCATATCCGTTACGAGGATTTTCTTAGAGGGCGTGTTCGCCCGGTCCGAGATAGCTCGCCATCAGTGCCGGATCGACGGCGAGTTCGGCGGCCGGGCCTGAGCGGCGGACCTCGCCGAGTTCGACGAGGTAGGCCTCGTCGGCGATTTCAAGCGCGGCGCGGGCGTTCTGTTCGACCAGCAGGATGGAGACACCGCTACGACGCAGTTCGGCAACGATGCGCAGGATTTCGGCGACGATCAACGGCGCAAGCCCGAGACTAGGCTCATCCAGCAGCAAAAGCCTCGGCTGGCTCATTAGTGCCCGGGCGAGCGCCAGCATCTGCCTTTCGCCGCCGGAAAGCGTTCCGGCAAGCTGCTTGCTGCGCTCGCGAAGGCGTGGAAAGAGTGCGTGTATTTCCTCACGGGTTGAGTTGCGCTCCTGGCGTGAGCGCAGGAATCCGCCGAGCTCGATATTATCCTCGACCGTCATCGACCCGAACAATTCGCGCCTTTCCGGCACAAGGCAAAGGCCAGCGGCAACCCGGGCCTCGATGGTATCGGGCACTGGCGCGCCGTCGTAAAGAATGGTCCCGCGCGAAGGCACGACGCCCATGATGGCGTTGAGCAGCGTGGTCTTGCCTGCCCCGTTTGCTCCGATGACCGTGACGATGCTGCCGGATGTCATGGAAAGCGAGATGCCATGCACCACCTCCGCCCGGCCATAGGCAACGTGGATGTCTTTGATGTCGAGTAGATGTCCGCTCACGCTGCACCCCCAAGATAAGCCGCGATCACGGCTGGATGTTGCCTGATTTCAGCCGGCTTGCCTTCGGCGATCAGGGTGCCGAAATCGAGGACGACGATGTGATCGACCAGCCCCATGACGAAACCCATGTCATGCTCGACGAGCAGCACGCTCACGCCCTCGGCCCGCAGTTTTTTCAGCAACGTGGCGAGCTCCTGCTTTTCGCCGTGGCGCAGACCGGCCGCCGGTTCGTCGAGCAGCAGAAGCGTCGGGTTGAGGCAGAGCGCGCGGGCAATTTCCAGAATTCGGATCTGCCCGAGAGCGAGGTCGCCGGCGGGACGGTCGCGATGAGCACCGAGACCGACGCGATCGAGCTGATGGGCGGCTTCGGCAAGCAGCGCCTGCTCCTGTTTTCGCTCCAGCCGGAAGAAGCTCTGGAAAACGCCGGCATTGCCACGCAGATGCGCGCCGAGAGCGACATTTTCGAGCACCGACATGGTTGGAAGGACCTTGGCGTGCTGAAAGGTTCTGGCGATGCCGCGTTTGGCGATCAGCCGGGGATTGAGGCCTGAGAGCTTCTGTCCCTGATAGGTGACGTTGCCGCCGGAAAGGCCGAGGATGCCGGTGATGAGATTGAAAGTCGTGCTCTTGCCGGCGCCGTTCGGGCCGATCAGGCCGACGATCTGCCCGGCCTTGATATCGAAGCTGACATCGTTGACCGCCGTCAGTCCGCCAAATGTCTTGCGCACCCGATCGACCCCGACCAGCGGACTGCCGGGCGCAGGCATGTCCCGCGTTTCAAGACTGGCGCCGTCGCGGCGGATGGCGCGCGGCGGCCGGGCAGGCAGGTATTTTTCCAGAAGTGGCCAAAGACCGTCTCGGGAGAGCTGCAGGATCAGGACGAGCAGCACGCCGAACACGATCATTTCTACATTCACCGAGGTGCCGACAAGGCCGGGCAGGACCCGTTGCAGCACCTCTTTCAACACCAGCACCACGGCTGCGCCGAAGATGGCGCCCACAACCCGGCCCGAACCACCGACGACGGCCATCAGCATATAGGTGATGCCCATGTCGAGCCCGAAAGGCGTCGGGTTTATCGACCGCTGCATATGGGCGTAAAGCCAGCCGGACAGCGCTGCTACAACGGCTGCGAAGACGAAGACGGTCAGTTTGGCCCGCTCGATATTCACGCCGAACGCCTCCGCTGCCTGCGAGCCGCCACGCAGGGCGCGAATGCCGCGCCCGACACGGCTGTCGAGCAGGTTCTGCGCGCCTATCGCCACGGCAACGACGAATATCCAGATCACGTAATAGATCGAGCTGCTGCTCATCAGCGGTTCGTTGCCGACCGAGAGTGGTGGAATGCCGGAGATCCCGTCATACCGGCCGAGGAGCTCGATGCGACCGAAAAGGTAATAGATCGCAAGCCCCCAGGCGATGGTGCCGAGCGGCAGGTAGTGTCCGGAAAGCCTGACTGTCATCAGCCCTAGCGGCAGGGCCACGATGACGCCGACAACGAGAGACAGCGGTAGCGTGAGCCAGGGTGAAAAGCCGTAGGCCGTGGTCAGAACCGCCGTCGTATAGGCGCCGAAACCGCAAAAGGCCGCCTGACCGAAGGAGGTCATGCCACCAACGCCGGTCAACAGCACGAGCCCGATGGCGACCAGAGATGCAAGCCCGATATTGTTGGCGAGCGTCACCCAGAATGGTGGAACCGGCAGCAGCGGGAAGGCGGCGACGAGAAGAAGCGCGGCAATGGCGGGATAGAGGTGTCTGCCGAGGGTCATATCACTCTTCCTCATGGTGGCTGGCGCCGAAGGAAAGCCAGATCAGCACCGGCACGATGAGACCGAACACGATGATTTCCTTGAAATCGCTGGCGAAGAAGGACGCGAAGGCCTCAATCAGCCCGACACCGATCGCGGCAATGGCAGTAACGGGAAAGCTCGCCATGCCGCCGAGAATGGCAGCAACGAAGCCCTTGAGGCCGATCAGGAAGCCCGTGTCGTAGAAGATGGTGGTGATTGGACCGATCAGCACGCCTGATATGGCCGCGATTGCGGCGGCAAGCACAAAGGCGGTGACACCGGTCAGTTCCGTTCGAACACCGACAAGTCGCGCGCCGAGCCGGTTGATGGCCGTTGCTTTCAGGGCCTTGCCAAGCAACGTCTTTTCGAAGAAGAAGTAGAGGCCGACCATCACGAGGATCGTCGCGAGATAGATGAAGATGCTTTGCGCGCTGACGAGCATCGGTCCAAGCGTGAAACCAGCATCGCTCAATGGCGCTGCACGCAGCCCCTCCGGGCCGAAAAAGGCAAGCCCGAGGCCCATCAGCGCCAGATGCACGCCAACGGAAGCGATGAGAAGCACAAGCACGGAGGCGTCGGCAAGCGGTCGGTAGGCGATACGATAGACGTAATATCCCATCGGGGCGATGATGGCGATGGTGATGAGGGCGCGCAGGAACGATGGCAGCTGCATGGGTGCCAGAATGGCGACCAGCCCATAGATCAGACCCGGGAGCGCAACGTTGATGGCCATCGCGCGCAGCAGCGGCGAAAGGCGCATGCCCCGCCGCATTCCCCAAAGGTCGAGAACGAGGGCCACAGCGCCCATGCACAACAGCAGCTTCAGCGTGCCAGGCACGCGCCCGGCATCGAGCAGCGCCAGCGTCAGCGCGCCATGGGCGACAAACTCACCTTGCGGAATGAAGATCACCCGGGTGACGGCGAAGACCAGAACGATAGCGAGCCCCAGCAGCGCGTAGATCGCGCCATTGGTGACGCCGTCCTGGATCAGGAATGTGGCAATAGTCGCGTCCAAAATGCACCCTTTGGTTTGGCTCTCGGTAAGGCGTGACGAATAGTTCAAGTGCAGGCGATCCGGGGCCGGTTTCGCCACGGCACGCGGCGTTTTCCCTCGTGGGGTAGGCCGGGGAGACAGGCTCCCCGACGGTGTTTCCAGTCTCGCGGATTATTTATCGTCGGGCAGCAGTACGAACTTTCCGTCTTTCGCCGTCAGCAGCACGACGCCCCGCTGGTCGAGGCCATAATGATCGTCGGCCGTGAATTCGTAGACACCGTGCGTGGCGTTATACGGCCCGTTTGTTTCGATGGCATCGCGCAGTGCCATGCGGAATTCGGGCGTGCCGGGCTTTGCCTTCTTGAGCGCAACCGGAACGGCCTTCTTCAGAATCACCATCACATCCCAGACATGCGAGCCGAACTGGGTTCGGGCGTTTGCGCCGAACTTGGCCTCGAGAGCCTTGAGATAGGCAAGGCCCTGTTCCTTGGTGGGCGAGCTATCCGGTTGATCTTCCGCGACCATGACCGGGCCAGAGGAAAACACGGTGTTCTCAACAGCCTTGCCGGCGATCCGCAGGAAATCGAAGGTGACTGCACCCGAAACGACGTAAATCTTGCCCTTGAAGCCGCGTTCGCGCACGCCGATCTGGGGCAGGGCGGCACCCGTGCCCGATGCGCCGATGAAGACGGCATCCGGACGTGCGGCAAGCGACTTCAGTACCTGGCCGGAAACAGAGGTGTCGGCGCGGGCATAACGCTCCTCCGCAACCAGTTCGAGACCATAGTCCTTACCCGTGGTCTTCAGCGCATCGACCCACTGCTGGCCGTAGGAATCGGCAAAACCAATAAAGGCGACACGTTTGATACCGTCCTTCTGCATGCGGGCGAACATGCTCTTCACCAGGACGGTGGAGAACTGCGGCATGACGAAGTTCCATTTTTTCGCGGCCGTTGGCGGAATTGGCGAGAGCGCGAAATGCGGCACTTCCGTCTCATTCGCCACGCCTGCGACAGCAATCGCGGCCGGCGTGAGGGCAGAACCGACGATGACATCCACCTTGTCGTCACTGGCAAAGCGACGCGCATTGGTGGTTGCAACCGAGGGATCACCGGCATCGTCGAGCAGGATGACCTTCAGCTTTTCACCGTCGATTTCGGACGGCCACAATTCGATCGACTGTTTGAGCGGTATACCCAGCGCAGCGCCCGGTCCGGTCGTGGGTATGGTCACACCAATGGTGATATCGGCGAAAGCCGAGCCTGCCGTCATCGTCAGGGCAACAGCCGTTGCCATCCATGTCATTATACGCTTTTTCATTGTCTCTCCTCCCAATGAGCGGACGTTCACGAACGCCCGGAAAATGCATTTCAATATATCGTCGAGATCAGGCCGCTTCTCCCGCCGTCGGTTGCTGCAGCGCTGAAACGGCCTCCACCCGAACAGCCAGCCAGGCGGCGAAAGCGTCCCATGCGGCGTTCAGATAGGCGTTGGCCTGCCAGAGGCCCGCCTCAGGCTGATCCACGAGTGCGGCCATGCGCTGGCTCTCGGCCTCGAACGCGTTAAGCGTTGCCTCCGCGGCTCTTGCTGTTGCAGCCGAACAATTGGCGAGATCCTCGCGGGCGCGTTTCAGAAAAACGTCGAGGCCTTTTCCGCCTTCTCGCCACAGCCGACGGGTCAGAAGGTCGATGGCCTGCATGCCGGTGGTGCCTTCGTAAATGGTCATCACGCGCGCATCGCGCAGATATTGCTCCAGTGGCCATTCCCGCGTGTAACCCGCCCCGCCCAAGATCTGTATGGCCTGATTGGAGACTGTGAAGCCGGCATCCGCGCCGAAATTCTTGACGAGCGGCAAGAGCCAGCGCGACAGCGCCTGCAAATCGTCGCGCAAATTCTCGTCCGGCTCAAGGCACGCGAGGTCCATGACGGTGGCAAGTTCGAGCGTTGCAGCACGCAGGGTTTCCGTGCGCAGCCGTGCTTCTTCGAGCTGGCGGCGAACATCGGGATGGTGTGCGATCGGGATGGCCGGTTTTGCCGGATCGCCACCCTGGTGACGCTCCTGCGCGTAGGTTTCCGCAATGTCGATGGCGGCGGAGGCGAGCCCCAGCCCCTGACATCCCGTTTGCAGGCGCATCAACTCGATCATTGCAAACAGCTGGGCAAGACCGCGTCCCTCCTCGCCGAGTAAAATGCCGCGCGCAGCTTCAAAGCGCAGGGCGCAGGTGGGCGAGCCGTGCAGGCCCATCTTTTCCTCGATGCGGTCAACGCTGATGCCGTTACGTTGCCCGTCGATTTCATCGGGCACAAGAAACAGGCTGAGGCCGCGTGTCCCGGTTTCCTCACCTGTACGGGCAAGCAGACAGTGGCAGATACGGGTCGACATGTCGTGATCGCCGAAAGATATCCAGATTTTCGAACCGGTGATGCGCCACGCACCGTCTCTCAAGGCAGCGCGGCTGCGCAGCCGCGAGAGATCAGAACCGGCATCCGGCTCGGAGATGCAGATGGTCGCCGCCCATTTGCCGCGTGCAAGATACGGAACCCATTCCTTCGCAACGGCATAATCCGCCACCTCGGCGATCAAATGGCAGGCCGCACGGGTAGACCCGGAGGCCATCATCAACGCCACACAGCCGCGTTCGAAAAGCGGTGCACAGGCGGTCTGGATCGAAATCGGCAGGCCCTGGCCACCGAAGCGTTCCGGCACGTCCATGGCGAGCCAGCCATTGCCTGCATGCTGGCTGAAAGCATCACCGAAACCGTCGGGAACAAGAACGCGGCCATCGACGACAGTACAGCCCTGACGATCAGCCGCTGTGTTCAGCGGCGCAAGAACGGTTTCAGCAAAGCGCGCCGCTTCATCGAGAACGGCCTCTACGAGAGCATCGTCACAATCGCCGCGAATCGACTGGATACGACGCCAGCCCGGCGTTGCTTTCAGAAGCTCTAATGTGCTTGTCGCCTGCGTTGAAAAACTCATCGCATCACCGCGGCTGCATGCGGATCGCGCCATCCAGACGGATGACTTCGCCGTTCATGTAATCGTTTTCGATAAGAAACCGGACCGCGTCGGCGAATTCGGCGGGATCGCCGAGCCGGGACGGATGGGGTATCTGGCTCGCAAGGCTTTCCTGAACTTCCTGTGGCAAACCCTGAAGCAGGGGCGTCATAAAAATGCCCGGCGCGACGGTGTTGACCCGAATGCGGAAGCGGGCAAGTTCACGCGCCGCGGGCAAGGCCAGTGAAACGATGCCGCCTTTCGATGCCGCATAGGCTGCCTGTCCCACCTGACCTTCGAAGGCGGCAACCGAGGCGGTATTGACGATCACGCCGTTGTCTGCGCCGTCCATCGGCTCGGTCTGCGCCATACGGGCGGCGGCAAGCCGCATCATATTGAACGTACCGATCAGGTTGACGCGGATAACCTTTTCGAAATCACCAAGCGTCTGAGGGCCTTCGCGCCCGAGAATGCGGCCGGCCGTGCCCACCCCCGCACAATTGACGAGAATGCGAAGCCCGCCCTTGGCGGAGGCTGCCGCGTTGATCGCGAGCTGCGCATCGGCATCGCTTGCCACATCGCCCTGAACGGCCGTAGCGCCGATTTCCGTCGCCAGTTTCTGGCCGGCTTCGCCGTTACGGTCAAAGATGGTGACCGCAGCCCCACGCGCCGCGAGCATTCTGGCCACTGCCGCGCCAAGGCCCGATGCCGCGCCTGTCACAAGAGCGCCTGCGCCTTCGATGTTCATGCTGCCACCTCTTTGCTGACCGTGATGACCTGGGGCGTATCGCCGTAGAGTGCGTCGACCAAATCCCTGCGATGCAGAAGCACGGCGCGCTGGTTGATCGACCCCTTGTCGGTCACCTCACCCTTTTCGAAGCGAAGCGGGTCTTCGATGACCAGAAGGCGCATGATGCGACTTGCCGAACCGCTTGCCTGTTTCTGGTGAGCGGAAAGCCTTGCGGCAATCTGGACCCTGACATTGGGATGCTGGATGATCTCTGCATCGGACAGCTGATGCGAGCCCGGAACAAGCTCGCGCAAGGCCGGCATGAAGGGAACGACGAGCGCCCCCAGTTCAGAGCGGTTTTCGCCGGTTATGACGGCGTCACGGATGAGGCCCGAAAACATGTTGACGAATTGAGCACGCAAAGGCCCGACCGCAACCCAGGTGCCTGTCTGTAGCTTGAAATTCTCGGCCATGCGGCCATCGAAATAAAACCCCCGGCGCGGATCGTCAGGAACTGCGAACTTCACGGTATCGCCGATGCGGTAGAAGCCCTCCTTATCAAAAGCGGCTGCCGTCAGTTCGGCGTTACGCCAGTAACCCGGCGTGATATTGGGGCCTTTCAGCCTCAGCTCATATCGATCATCGACCGGCACGAGCTTCATTGTCACGCCCTGCGCCGGGATGCCGATATTGCCGGGTTTATCCTGCGGTTCGGTGCAGAACAGCGAGAAGGGGGCGGTTTCCGTCGAGCCGAGGCCGGCACCCATCGGAACCGCATGGCCGACCGTCGCAACCGAAAGCTCGATCAGCGCATCCCAGGTGTGCTGGGCCATGCCGGCGCCGGCATACATCAGCAATTTCAGGTCACGAAAGAAGGTGCGGCACAGCGCCTCGTCCTTACGCATCGCCTGAACCAGCATCTCGTGGCCAGCGGGAACGTTGAAATACCAGGTAGGAGAAACGTCGCGCAGATTATCGATGGTCTGGCCGATCAGGGCAGGGCTCGGCTTGCCGCGGTCGATGTAATAGGTGCCGCCATTATAGATGACGAGGTTGAAAACCTTGTTGCCGGCCGCCGTATGGTTCCACGGCGCCCAGTCAACGACCACGGGCGGCTCATCGCGAAAATAGGCATAACAGTCGGCAATCATCTCCTGATTGGAGCACAGCATCCGCTGTGTCTGGATGACGGCTTTGGGCGAACCGGTGGTGCCTGATGTGAAAAGGAATTTGGCGACGGTATCCGGGCCGACCGAATCGAAGGCCTGATCCACCGTCTGCGTGGGTACGGTCTCGAGCAACGCGTCGAACCGAAATGTGTTGGGACGATCTTCCGGCAGATTGCTGAGGCCGACGAGCGGCGTGCCGTCATCGAACACCTCTTGCAGCGCGCGGTGGAACGGTGCCGCATCCTCGGCAAAAACCATTCCGGGTGTGATCTGCCTGCGGATATCGTGAAGCTTGCCGAGATCGGACGAGGTTGCGTAGGCCGGGGTGATCGCCGCCGAGGCAATGCCGACATGCTGGGCCGCAAGCACCATCAGCGCATGCTCGATGGAGTTTTCCGAAAGCACCAGAAGCGGCTTTTCGACCGAGAGATCCTTGTCGAGCAGGAACTGGGCGATACGGCGAACCTTGTCGAGGGCCTGCGCATAGCTGACCTCGCGCCACGGCTCACGCCCCTGTCGATCCGCCATCCAGGTGCGATCAGGCGTTATCATCGCCCAGTGAATGAGGCGCTCATTGAGTTTGCGCGGGTAGGGGCCAAGCGGATCGTTCCGCCAGATCATGATCTCGCCGTTCGGCCGCTTCTCCCATGCGACATCGGGCGACCAAAGCTTCACCTTCATCGTCACGACCTCCTCCCAGACGTCATTCACGCGACCATGCAAATAATCTTTTGTCAAAAAAATGATTACAAGAAAATAATATCCTTGTAAACAAAATGCGGAAAGTTAATTGTACATTTGCCTGGACTATCGGAGACGTCGCCATGAGCGAAAAAACGACAGACGAATTCGTCACCTATGAATTGCGCGGCGACATCGCCTTTGTGGGGCTGAACCGGCCGCAAAAACGCAACGCCATCAGCGACCGTTTCGTTGAAGCCATTGCCGGTGCCGCGGCGAGGGCGGAAAATGAAGCGCGCGCTGCCGTTATCTTCGGGCATGGCGATCATTTTTGCGCCGGGCTCGATCTTGGCGAGCATATTTCCAAGACGCCGATTGAAGGTGTGCGCGGCTCGCGCCGCTGGCATGCCGTCTTCTCGCAGATCGAACATGGCACCATTCCCTGGGTGTCGGCGCTGCACGGCGCCGTGGTCGGCGGCGGACTGGAGCTTGCGGCCTCCACCCATCTGCGCGTTGCCGATGAGAGCGCCTTTTTTGCCCTTCCAGAGGGGCAGCGCGGCATTTTCGTCGGAGGCGGCGGGTCGGTGCGCATCGCCCGACTGATGGGCGTTGCCCGCATGAGCGACATGATGCTGACGGGCCGCGTTGCCTCGCCTGTCGAAGCCGAGCGATGGAACCTCGTGCAATATGTGGTGCCGCGCGGTGAGGCATTAGTCAGGGCGCACCAGCTGGCCACCGCGGCCGCGTCCAATGCGCCGCTGTCGAACTATGCGGTAATCAATGCGCTTCCCCGTATCCAGGATATGGCCAAGGAAGACGGATTGTTCGTGGAATCCTTCATTTCCTCTTTCACGGCAGCCAGCCCCGAAGCCGAGGAGCGCCTGCGCGCCTTTCTTGAAAAGCGTGCTACGAGGCTGAAAGCGCCGGATGCGACGGCCTGATCTGTCCGAAAGGGCGATTACGTTGCAACAGGGCAATGCCGCCTGAAGAGATGTTTTCTCAGGCGACATGGGCGAAAGTCCTTGATGATGTATGTTTCTTCATCCACTCAGCGGCAGGTGTAATGCCACCCAGCGGGAAGATATGAACCTGCTCGATCAGGCTGTCCGGATGAGCCGCCTTATGGGCAACGAGCCCCGCGATGACATCGGTCGGCTCATAGGGAACGAAAAGCCTCGAAAGATCGAGCGCTCGCTTCTGCAGCACCTTCAGGGACGGCCCAACACCGCAGGCGACGGCGAATTTGATCAACGTCTGCAGCTTGGTCGGGCCGGCAACGCCGACATGGATCGGGATCGTGACGCCCATCGCGCGGATCCGCGTCGCCCATTCCGTGACGACATCGGCATCGAAGGCAAACTGGGTCGTCAAAGCGAGCCGGGCGCCTGTTCGGTCGGCAAAATTCTGCTTCCACAGCAGGGCTTGATCGACAGCGCGGGATGAGCCGTCGGGATCGATGTCGCGATTGCCCTCGGGATGACCGGCCAGATGAAGGTGCGTGAAGCCCATCTCGTCAAAAAGGCCGGTTTCGATCATGTCGATCGAGCTCGAGAAGCTTCCGATCGCTTCTTTCTGGCCGCCGCCGAGCAGCAGGGCCTGCGTCACGCCGGCCTCGCCCCGATAGCGCTTCAGCCATTCCTCCAGATCGCTTTTCCCCCCGATGCCCCGGGCCGGAATGTGCGGTATGACCGGAAAGCCTTCATGGTGCAGGCGTTTTGCGGTCGATATCATGTCGGCAATCGGCGTGCCCTCTATGTGGGCGATATAAACCCGCGTTCCCTCGGGCAAAATATCTCTGAAGTTGCCGATCTTTGCAGCCGTGCGTGGCATGACCTCGATTGACCAGCCGCTCACTATGTCGCCGGCCGTAACCGTGTGTTCCACCGAAGCCTGATTCTCCCAGAAACTTGACCATCCCATCGCTTTCTCCCTTGGCGAGGTCTGATTATGTATACATGAGGTTCGCTGGTTCAATCGAAAATTTGCCAAATACCCAAAATATTGATCTTCTCCGCTTCGTTGATTAGTGTAGATGAATACACTGATCGGGTCTGTAGCGGGATTCCAATCGCTTAATGAAAACCTTGTGCTGTCCTGTTTGATTGAGACCCATGGCGAAGATTGTGTCTCGCAACGATCGGGAGGCGGTGTATACATCGCAGAACAGGTGCTGCGACGCGATGGCGGCAGGTTGGAGGGGTGGCATGAAGCAGGGCGATGCGGCAACACATGGCGGTCGGGCGGTGATCGAACTCAGGGAGAAGATTCTGAGTGGCGAGCTTCCAGGAGGTATGCGGCTCTTTGAGGTGCCGACCGCCGAACTTCTGGATATTTCCCGCACGCCCGTACGCGAAGCGCTTTCACGCCTGACGGAGGAAGGGTTGCTCAACCGTCTGCCGGGCGGCGGGTTTGTCGTGCGTCGGTTCGGTTTTGCGGACGTCGTGGATGCCATTGAAATTCGAGGTGTTATGGAGGGCACGGCGGCCCGGCTGGCTGCGGAACGTGGCGCCTCCAGGGGGGCGCTTGAGGAGATTGGCCACACGATACGCGAGCTGGATCTATGCTTCGGCGACCGTGTCGATGACGTCGATTTCGATCGCTATTCCGCGCTCAATCAGGTGTTTCACCATCAGCTTGCGGCGCTCTGCGGCAGCGAGATGATTCGCCGTGAGGTGGAACGGGCAAGTTCGCTGCCTTTTGCTTCCCCCTCCGCTTTTCTCCCCGACAAGGCGAATATCGGCGCGTTTCGCCGTTCGCTAAGGGGTGCGCAGGAGCAGCACAAGGCAATCGTGGCGGCCATTGCTGCGCGGGAGGGCGCACGTGCGGAGGCGATCGCGCGGGAGCATTCCCGCACAGCGCGCACCAATCTTGAATACATGATCCGCGAAGCGCCTGAATTGATCGCGCAGATGCCGGGTCTGGCGCTGATCAGCGACTAAGCCCCGGAGAACGCGGGAATTATGAGGGCGGCCCCTTGCGGAGCCGCCTTTATTTTTGCCGATGCGCTCGTAAAGGACGAAATTTTCCGCTTGCAATTTATCAATGCCCGGCGTTTCTATGTATACATAGACGCGTTTTCCAGGGAGGAGATTAGAATGGCGAATTCCAGTCTGACCGAGGTTTTGAAGCAATATCCGAACCCGGTTGAAATGCTTCGAAACTCAAAAATTGGCATGTATGTATACCCTGTCGTTGCCGGAGAGTTCAGCAATTGGCGCTCCGAGCAGGCTGCCTGGCGCGATGGCGCGGTCCTGTTTGACCAGTCCCATCATATGGATGAGCTGATCGTCGAAGGCCCCGACGCCGAAAAATTTCTCGCCCATCACGGCATCAACTCTTTCTCGAATTTCGATCTCAATCGCGCCAAGCACTTCGTGCCGGTCACGCCTGATGGCCACGTCATCGGCGACCACATCATTTTCCGTGAGCGCCAGGATAAGTTCATTCTCGTCGGCCGTGCGCCGACCTCCAGCTGGCTGATGTTCTGCGCGGCCTATGGCAAGTGGAACGTTCGCATCAAACACGATCCTCGGTCCCCGTCGCGGCCGGAAGGCGAGCGCGTGCTGCGCACCCATTACCGCTATCAGATACAGGGCCCCGATGCGCCGAAAGTTTTCGAGAAATTGAACCGCGGCCCTATCCCGGACATCAAGTTCTTCCACGTCGACTGGATCAATATCGGCTCCAAGAAGGTGCAGGCGTTGCGCCACGGCATGTCTGGCGCGCCAGGCCTCGAGGTCTGGGGACCCTATGAGGACAAGAGCTACATCCTCTCCTGCATTCTGGCCGCGGCCAACGAAGCCGGCGTCAATCTCGTGCGTTGCGGCAGCCGCGCCTATTCCACCAACACGCTTGAATCGGGCTGGATCCCGTCGCCACTGCCGGGCATCTACACCGGCGACGGCATGTTGAAGGACTATCGCGACTGGCTGGGCGCCGACAGCTATGAGGCGACGGGTGCGATCGGCGGCAGCTTCGTTTCCGATAATATCGAGGATTATTACGTTAACCCGTTCGAGCTGGGTTACGACTTCTATATTGGTTGGAAAAAAGACGACTTCATCGGCAAGTCGGCGCTGGAGGTCATGAAAGGTAAGACGCAGCGCAAGAAGGTCACCTTCGAGTGGAACGCCGAAGATGTGGTGGATGTCATCGCATCCGCGTTCCGTCCGGGCGAAGACCATTACAAATGGATCGACTTCCCGCAGGCCAATTACGCTTCGACCGGAGCAGATATCATCTTGAAGGGGGGCAAGCAGGTCGGCATGTCGATGTTCACCGGCTACTCGTATAATGAGCGCTGCATGCTCTCGCTTGGTATCGTCGATAACGATATTCAGGTCGGCGACGTTCTCACCCTTGTCTGGGGAGAGCCGAACGGTGGTTCTGGCAAGACCTCGACGGAGCGCCACAAGCAGAAAGAAATCCGTGTCCGCGTCTCGCCGACGCCTTATGCGGCCGAAGCACGTGACAATTACGCGGACAGCTGGCGTACCAAAAAAGCGTCCTGACAGGTTCGGGTTGCGCCGTGCAGATGACGCGGCGGGACCCGGCGAAGGGCCGGTAAACGAGCGTCAGTGGGTTTTGCAGCCCGAGGACGCGGACAAAGAGATGGAGCCGTGAGGCTTCCAGTTTTTTCGTTGGAAACGCTTGAGCTCATGAAGAAGGCCTGCCGGAAACGGTGGGCCTTTGTCTTTTGGCGATGATTGCCGACGCCTTCCGAGCGCTTATTCGTGCAAACGATAGCCCCGGTTCAAAACCGAGGCCCATAAAATGACAGTAGTCCTTAAGGTCTAGAGCTTCAGCAGCCTTTTTGCGTTTTCCTTGAGGATCAGCGGACGAACCTCGTCTTTTATCGGAATATTGGCGAAATCGTTGAGCCAGCGCTCCGGCGTCATCGCCGGCCAGTCCGATCCGAACAGCATCTTATGTTTCAGCAGCGAATTGGCATATTGCACCAGGATCGGCGGGAAATACTTTGGCGACCAGCCCGACATGTCGATGTAGACATTCGGCTTATGGGTGGCGACGGAGAGCGCTTCTTCCTGCCAGGGGAAGGAGGGGTGTGCGAGAATGATCGGCATGTCGGGGAAATCGACCGCGACGTCATCGAGATGGATGGGATTTGAAAACTTCAGCCGCATTGCCATGCCGCCGCGCAAGCCCGCGCCGACGCCCGTCTGCCCGGTATGGAAAAGCGTGATTGCGCCTTCCTCGGCGATGGCTTCATAAAGCGGGTAGGCCATGCGGTCGTTGGGGTAAAAGCCCTGCATCGTCGGGTGAAACTTGAAGCCTTTCACCCCGAAGTCACGCACCAGACGCCTCGCTTCGCGCGCTCCGGCCTTTCCCTTGGCGGGGTCGATCGACGCGAAAGGGATCATGATGTCGCTGTTGTCGGCAGCGATCTTCGCCACCTCTTCATTTTCATATCGGCGAAAACCGGTTTCCCGTTCCGCATCGACCGGAAAAATCACGCAGCCGATTTTACGCTCGCGATAATAGGCGGCTGTTTCCTGCACGGTCGGCAACATGCCCTTGTGGCCGGCGGGGTTCTTGAAATATTTCGCCATACCCGCCTGAAATTCATCATAACCGTCGTCGCGGGGGCCGCAGCACGGCTCCTCGGCATGGGTATGCACATCTATAGCGACGAGTTCATCAATATTCACGGCCTGTTTCTCCCAAGTTCATGCCCAGAAATTTATGTAGCAGGGCGATGAACTGATCGCGCTCGGCCGCGGTCAGGCCCGCGCCGAGCGTCGCCTCGTGCGAAAAGAACCACTCGCTCTCCTTGCGCACATGCGCCACGCCTTCCGCCGAAAGCGTCAGTTCGATGGCCCGGCGATCGTCATCGGGAACACGGCGGGTTACCAGGCCCCTGTCTTCGAAAGCACGGATCAGTTTGGTCATGTGCGCGCGCTTGATCATCAGTCGCTGGCCGAGCGCCGTCTGACGAATGCCGGGGTTATGCATGATGACGAAAAGCACCGAGAATTCCCCCGGCCGCATGCCCGAATCCCCGAGCGCCGTGAAGAAATCGTCATAGGTCTTGAGCTGGGCGAGGCGGATGAGGAAACCAAGCGCTGTCTCCAGCCGGTCGATATTGACGTCAGTCGCCCTGCGGGGGAGTTGATCCATGTTATTCCCGTTTCATGCTTTGCCAGAGGTAAACCGTTTCTCTCAAATGGAGCACGGCCGCCCGCATCATATCCCCCACATGAAGCCTCTTCAAACCCAGTAAGTCGACGATAAAATCTATATATAGATTGTTTACAAGTCAACAATTATGCCTGATGCGCACATGGAAGGAGTTCGAGATAACGTCTATTGTTCCGAGCCGACCATTTGCCTCTTCATACTCGCCGTGCTTTTCTGGCGCGATGGATTTCCCAGCTGCGGAGGCCGTTCAGTTGAACCCTTATCCCGTCGATCATCTTGTCCTGCCCGTTGCCCACATTGATGTCGCCACGGCGCGCCTGGCAAACCTCGGTTTCACAGTTGCGCCTCAGGCGATCCATCCGTTCGGCACGATGAATGCGTGCGTCTTCTTCGCGGACGGCACCTATCTTGAACCGCTTGCTGTTCATGATCCGGCTAAGTATCGTGATTCCGTGAGGAATGGCGATGTATTCACCCGCCGGGATCGCGACTTCAGGGCAAGCCACGGAGAAGGTTTCTCCGCCCTTGTCGCTGGAACGAAAGACGCCTTTGCCGATCATCAGCGGTTTATCTCCGCAAACTTATCCGCCGGCGATATTTTCGAATTTTCGCGACCCGTGCAGATGCCCGACGGATCGAAAAGCGAAGCCTCGTTTCGATTGGCGTTTGCGGCAAGCGGATCTGCTGCGGATTTTTTTATGTTCAGTTGCCAGCGGATCAAGGCCATGCCGGGTGACCGGTCAGCGTTGGAGCGCCATGCCAACGGCGTCACAGGGCTTTCAGAAATCACCCTGATCCCAGGCGCGGATGCGAGGGCAGGGGCGCTGGCCGAGGCGGTGTTTGGTTTTTCATCCACCTTGTCCCCCAGCGGCGACAGAACGTTTGCGACGGCAAATGCCGCAATAAGATTGACGGAAAAACCTGCCTTCGGCGACGCATCCATAGATGCGTCCAGCCAAGGCGCAGGCGGATTGCGCGGCGCGGGCATCGTCTTTTCCGTTCGCGATCTTGCCGTGACAGCGGCGGTGCTTGCTGCTAATGGCGTTTCCAGCATGGAAGCGGGCGGTCGTCTGGTGGCACCCGTAGCACCGGGTCAGGGCGTTGCCTTCGCCTTCGAGGAAAAATGATGAGCGTTACGAACAATCTCAAAGTCACCGCCGGCGATGGCGCCAGCAAGGTTTCCTTCTGCAACAGCGAACGTTTTTCGCTGATTGCTGGCCCCTGCCAGATGGAAAGCCGCGACCATGCCTTCATGATCGCCGGTGTACTCAAGGAACTCTGCGATAAGCTGGGTATAGGCCTTGTCTACAAGTCCTCCTTCGACAAGGCGAACCGCACCTCGCTTTCCGGCAAGCGCGGCATCGGCCTTGATAGCGCGATGCAGGTTTTCGCCGATCTCAAGAAGGAGTTCGGTTTTCCCGTTCTGACCGACATCCACACGGAAGAGCAATGCGCCATCGTTTCCGAAGTGGTTGATGTGCTGCAGATCCCGGCCTTCCTCAGCCGCCAGACCGATCTTCTCGTCGCTGCCGCCAAGACCGGCCGCGTCATCAATGTCAAGAAAGGTCAGTTCCTTGCCCCCTGGGACATGAAGAACGTGCTGGCCAAGCTGAATGAAAGCGGCAACCCGAATGTGATGTTGTGCGAGCGCGGCGCGTCCTTCGGTTACAACACGCTGGTTTCCGACATGCGCTCGCTGCCGATCATGGCTTCGCTCGGTGCACCTGTCATCTTTGATGCAACCCATTCGGTCCAGCAGCCGGGCGGGCAGGGCGGCTCCACGGGCGGCCAACGCGAATTCGTCGAGACTTTGGCGCGGGCGGCGGTGGCTGTCGGCGTAGCCGGCCTCTTCATCGAGACCCATGAGGATCCGGACAATGCGCCGTCCGACGGCCCCAACATGGTGCATTTGAAGGACATGCCGAAACTGCTTGAAAAGCTCCTCGCCTTCGACGCCATCACCAAAGCCTGAGATTGTGCGTTTGATTTGTGCCAATCGATTTTAATGGCGGGCGCTCCGTTTCTGCCGCCCGCCGTCATTGTAATTTCTTCGTCATCGTCTAAGACAGGCGACGGAAAATATCTGTTCCATTCCCAAGGGAGAGACCATGACTGCCATTACCGATATCATCGCGCGCGAAATTCTCGACAGCCGCGGCAACCCGACCGTCGAAGTCGATGTTTACCTCGAAGACGGCTCCATGGGCCGTGCGGCCGTTCCTTCCGGCGCCTCCACCGGCGCGCATGAGGCGGTTGAGCTGCGCGATGGCGGCAAGCGTTATCTCGGCAAGGGCGTGGAAAAGGCTGTTGAAGCCGTCAACACGGAAATCTTCGACGCCATCGGCGGCTTCGATGCTGAGAACCAGATCCAGATCGATCAGATGATGATCGCGCTTGACGGCACGCCGAACAAGTCGCGCATCGGCGCCAACGCCATCCTCGGCGTTTCGCTCGCCATTGCCAAGGCTGCCGCTGAAGCTTCCGGCCTGCCGCTTTATCGTTATGTCGGCGGCCCGAACGCGCATCTGCTGCCGGTTCCGATGATGAACATCATCAACGGCGGCGCCCATGCCGATAACCCCATCGACTTCCAGGAATTCATGATCCTGCCGGTTGGCGCGGAAAACATCCGCGAAGCCGTGCGCATGGGTTCTGAAGTGTTTCATACGCTGAAGAAAGAATTGGCTGCCCAGGGTCACAACACCAATGTCGGCGACGAGGGCGGTTTCGCACCGGGTCTCGAAAGTGCACCGGCCGCGCTCGATTTCATCATGAAGTCGATTGAAAAGGCCGGTTACCGTCCGGGCGACGACATGTTCGTCGGTCTTGACTGTGCCTCGACCGAATTCTTCAAGGACGGAAAATACGTTCTCGAAGGTGAGGGCCGCACTCTAGAGCCGGGCGCTATGGCGGAATATCTGGCGGAACTCGTCGCCAAATATCCGATCATTTCCATTGAAGACGGCATGGCCGAAGACGATTGGGAAGGCTGGAAGACGCTGACCGATCTCATCGGCAACAAGTGCCAGCTCGTCGGCGACGATCTCTTCGTCACCAACTCTGCGCGTCTTCGTGACGGTATCAAGATGGGCGTTGCAAACTCCATCCTCGTCAAGGTCAACCAGATCGGTTCGCTCTCCGAGACGCTGGATGCGGTCGAAACCGCACACAAAGCCGGTTACACCGCCGTTATGTCGCACCGTTCGGGCGAAACCGAAGATTCCACCATCGCCGATCTCGCGGTCGCCACCAATTGCGGTCAGATCAAGACCGGCTCGCTTGCCCGTTCCGACCGGCTTGCAAAGTACAACCAGCTGATCCGCATCGAGGAAATGCTGGGCCCGCAGGCTGCTTACGCCGGTCGTTCGATCCTGCGCGGATAATTCGCCCTCATTTTGAGGGAGGTGGTTACTGCCCGCGACGGGATTGGTATCAGGCCTAGCAACACATTCCGCGTCATCCTCGGCCTTGTGCCGAGGATCTGCCAACGTCTCGTCAATTCGATACGTTGCAGATGCTCGGGACAGGCCCGAGCATGACGAAGGAGAGTTTGACGGTCTCATCTCCCTCTTAAGCCTGCCTTCCGGCGGGCTTTTTCATGCCGATGTGCCGTTCGCTATTTAAGGTCAACGGATAGTTAAACAATCCGCTTTAGTCTTGAGACTCACGTTATGCGTTTTAAGGCTTCTCTCCGGCATGTGGACCAGACATCATAAAAAGAGACGATTCGGCCGTTTGATCGTTCCGGCCATCACGATCGCTTTTCTTTCCTACTTCGGATATCATTCCATCCACGGTGATTTCGGCCTGCAGGCGACGGAGCGGCTGGAGCGGCAGCGTATTACTCGTACTGCCGAGCTTCAAAAGCTTACGCAGGCGCGTGTGGCACTGGAGCGGCAGGTGGAATTGCTGAGTGACGGTTCGCTGGAGCGGGATATGATCGACGAGATTTCGCGTTACCAGCTGAATATGTCCCGAACGGACGAAATCGTCATCATGAACGCATATTTCTGATTAACCGAAATCGAGTTAATTTAACATTTGTGATTTATTCACAGCATCTTAGCGTGAATATGTGCCATGCGTTTAAAGCATTGCTGCATGGCATTTTCTTGCATATGGTACGCGCCACTCTATCCATTCAAATGGCAACTCAGGGAGGGATGAATGGCGCCGCGAAAACCAGCGACCGTATCCGGCCGCAAGACCACGGCAAAGGCTGCAACCGAATTCACCGGCAAGAACAGCCCCGACTTCTCCAAGGAAGACGAACTTCACGCCTACCGTGAAATGCTGCTCATCCGCCGCTTCGAGGAAAAGGCTGGCCAGCTCTACGGCATGGGCTTTATCGGTGGTTTCTGTCACCTCTACATCGGCCAGGAAGCCGTTGTCGTCGGCATGCAGATGTCGCAGAAGGAAGGCGATCAGGTCATCACCGCTTATCGTGACCACGGCCACATGCTGGCTCTGGGCATGAGCGCACGTGGCGTCATGGCCGAATTGACCGGCCGTCGCGGCGGCCTGTCGAAGGGCAAGGGCGGCTCGATGCACATGTTCTCCAAGGAGAAGCATTTTTACGGCGGCCATGGCATCGTTGGCGCCCAGGTTTCGCTTGGAACCGGTCTCGCATTTGCCAACAAATATCGCGGCAACGACAACGTCTCCGTGACCTATTTCGGTGACGGTGCGGCCAACCAGGGTCAGGTCTACGAAAGCTTCAACATGGCTGCCCTCTGGAAACTGCCGATCATCTATATCGTCGAGAACAACCGTTACGCCATGGGCACCTCGACCGCCCGCGCTACCGCCCAGTCGAACTATTCGCTGCGTGGCCAGTCCTTCGGCATTCCCGGCGTTCAGGTGGATGGCATGGATGTGCGTGCCGTAAAGGCCGCCGCCGATCAGGCGCTGGAACATTGCCGTTCCGGCAAGGGCCCGATCATTCTGGAAATGCTGACCTACCGTTACCGTGGTCACTCCATGTCCGACCCGGCGAAATATCGTTCGAAGGACGAAGTGCAGAAGATGCGCTCCGAACATGACCCGATCGAGCAGGTCAAGGCACGGCTTCTGGAGCAGGGCTGGGCAAGCGAAGATGAATTGAAGGCCATCGACAAGGATGTCCGTGATATCGTTGCCGACAGCGCCGACTTCGCCCAGAACGACCCCGAGCCGGATGTATCCGAGCTCTACACCGACATTCTGCTCTGATCGGGAAAGGGAAACCCATGCCTGTAGAAATTCTTATGCCTGCCCTTTCCCCGACCATGGAGGAAGGCACGCTTTCCAAGTGGCTTAAAAAGGAAGGCGACAAGGTCACCTCCGGCGACGTGATTGCCGAAATCGAGACCGATAAGGCGACCATGGAAGTGGAAGCCGTCGATGAAGGCGTTATCGGCAAGCTGCTGATCGACGCCGGCACCGAAGGCGTCAAGGTCAATACGCCGATCGCCGTTCTGATCCAGGAAGGCGAGAGCGCCGACGACATCTCTTCCTCTACCAAGAAGGAAGAACCGAAGGCTGAAGCTGCAAATTCCGGTTCTGATGCCGCTGGCGGCAAGACCCGCGAAGCCGCAGAAGAGCCGAGCGCTGCCAAGGAATCCGCCAAGGTTCCGGCAGCCCCGAAGATCGAAGTCGCTGCCGATCCGGATATTCCTGCCGGTACGGAAATGGTGATGACGACGGTGCGTGAAGCGCTGCGCGACGCCATGGCCGAAGAAATGCGCGCTGACGAAAAAGTCTTCGTCATGGGTGAAGAAGTCGCCGAATATCAGGGTGCCTACAAGATTACCCAAGGCCTGTTGCAGGAATTCGGCGAGCGCCGCGTCATCGACACCCCGATCACCGAGCACGGTTTTGCCGGTATCGGTGTCGGCGCTGCGATGACAGGGCTGCGCCCCATCGTCGAATTCATGACCTTCAACTTCGCCATGCAGGCGATCGACCAGATCGTCAACTCGGCTGCGAAGACGCTTTATATGTCGGGCGGCCAGATGGGCGCGCCGATGGTATTCCGTGGTCCGTCCGGTGCTGCTGCCCGCGTTGGCGCGCAGCACTCGCAATGTTACGCCGCATGGTACAGCCATATTCCGGGTCTCAAGGTCGTCATGCCCTACACGGCAGCCGACGCCAAGGGTCTGCTGAAGGCGGCTATCCGCGATCCGAACCCGGTCATCTTCCTTGAGAATGAAATTCTCTACGGTCAGAGCTTCGAAGTGCCGAAGCTCGATGATTTCGTGCTGCCGATCGGCAAGGCGCGTATTCACCGCAAGGGCAAGGATGCGACCATCGTTTCCTTCGGCATCGGCATGACCTATGCCATCAAGGCGGTTGCGGAACTCGAGAAGCTCGGCATCGATGTCGAACTGATCGACCTGCGCACCATCCGCCCGATGGACCTGCCCACCGTCATCGAATCGGTCAAGAAGACCGGTCGCCTGGTCACGGTCGAGGAAGGTTTCCCGCAGTCATCGGTCGGTGACTTCATCGCCAACCAGGTCATGCGCGCCGCTTTCGATTATCTCGATGCGCCGATCCTGACGATCGCCGGCAAGGATGTTCCGATGCCTTACGCGGCAAACCTCGAAAAGCTGGCTCTGCCGAACGTCGATGAAGTCGTTCAGGCCGTCAAAACCGTCTGCTACAAGTAAGGGGAGGCGTTTCGATGCCGATAAACATCACCATGCCTGCCCTTTCTCCGACGATGGAAGAGGGCAATCTGGCCAAGTGGCTGGTCAAGGAAGGCGACAAGGTCGCTCCCGGTGACGTGATCGCCGAGATCGAGACCGACAAGGCAACCATGGAAGTGGAAGCTGTCGACGAGGGCACCGTTGCCAAGCTGGTCGTTCCGGCCGGCACCGAAGCCGTCAAGGTCAATGCCCTCATTGCAATCCTCGCCGCTGATGGCGAGGATGTGGCCGAGGCGGCAAAGGGCGGCGATGCCGCGCCTGCCAAGACGGAAGCTCCCAAGCAGGAAGCTGCTAAGGCCGAAGCGCCAAAAGAAGAAGCTGCACCGGCCAAGGCTGAAAAGCCGGCGGCCGATCAGGCAGCGGCACCTTCCACCCCGGCCCCGGTTTCCAAGTCCGGCGAGCGCATCTTCGCGTCGCCGCTTGCACGCCGTCTCGCCAAGGAAGCGGGTCTGGACCTTTCGGCCGTCTCCGGTTCCGGCCCGCATGGCCGCATCGTCAAGACCGACGTGGAAAAGGCTGCCGCTTCCGGCGGTGCGAAGGCTGCTCCTGCCGCCGCAGCATCGCCAAGTGCACCGGCTCCGGCGCTCGCCAAGGGCCAGTCGGACGAAGCCGTTCTCAAGCTGTTCGAAGAGGGCTCCTACGAGCTCGTGCCGCATGACGGCATGCGCAAGGTCATTGCCAAGCGTCTGGTCGAATCCAAGCAGACGGTTCCGCATTTCTACGTTTCGGTCGATTGCGAACTGGATACGCTTCTGGCACTGCGCGCCCAGCTCAACGCGGCAGCGCCTGAAAAGGACGGCAAGCCGGTCTACAAGCTGTCGGTCAACGACATGGTCATCAAGGCGCTCGCCTTGGCGCTGCGTGACGTGCCTGACGCCAACGTCTCCTGGACCGAAAGCGCCATGGTCAAGCACAAGCACTCGGATGTCGGCGTTGCCGTTTCCATTCCGGGTGGCCTGATCACGCCGATCATCCGCAAGGCGGAAGAGAAGTCGCTCTCCACCATCTCCAACGAGATGAAGGACTACGGCAAGCGCGCCAAGGAGCGCAAGCTGAAGCCCGAGGAGTATCAGGGCGGCACGACCGCCGTGTCCAACATGGGCATGATGGGCGTGAAAAGCTTCTCCGCCGTCATCAACCCGCCGCATGCCACCATTCTGGCGGTTGGCGCGGGCGAACAGCGGGCAGTCGTGAAGAACGGCGAGATCAAGATCGCCAATGTCATGACGGTCACGCTTTCCACCGACCACCGCTGCGTCGATGGCGCGCTCGGAGCCGAGCTGATCGGTGCGTTCAAGCGCTACATCGAAAACCCGATGGGTATGCTGGTTTGATCGGAGAGTAAGATGGTGAAATCGGTCCTCTGCTTTGGCGATTCCCTCACCTGGGGATCAAATGCGGAAACGGGTGGCCGGCACAGCCATGACGATCTTTGGCCGAGCGTCTTGCAGAAGGCGCTCGGTTCCGACGTGCATCTGATCCACGAGGGTCTGGGCGGCCGTACCACCGCCTATGACGATTTGACGGCCGATTGTGACCGCAACGGTGCGCGGCTTCTGCCGACGTTGCTGCACAGCCATGCGCCGCTTGATCTCGTCATCATCATGCTCGGCACCAATGACATGAAGCCTTCGATCCATGGATCGGCGATTGTCGCCATGAAGGGTGTCGAACGGTTGGTGAAGCTCACGCGGCACCATGTCTGGCAGGTGGCCGATTGGGAGGCGCCTGATGTGCTGATCGTCGCGCCGCCGCAACTGTGCGAGACGGCCAACCCCGTGATGGGCGCGATCTTTCGCGATGCGATCGATGAATCAGCAATGCTCGCGTCCGTTTACCGTGATCTCGCCGACGAGCTCGATTGCGGCTTTTTCGATGCGGGTTCCGTGGCGCACACGACGCCGGTGGATGGCGTCCATCTCGATGCTGAAAATACGCGGGCCATCGGGCGCGGGCTGGAGCCCGTCGTCCGCATGATGCTCGGACTTTAGGAACAATTCCCGGTCGTGGCGCTGCTCCCGACCCGATAGGACAAGGCAGGATTTTCAATGGCTCAATCATATGACGTCATCATCATCGGTTCGGGACCGGGCGGTTACATTGCCGCGATCCGCGCAGCCCAGCTCGGCATGAAGGTTGCCGTCGTGGAGCGCGAGCATCTGGCCGGCATCTGCTCCAACTGGGGCTGCATTCCCACCAAGGCGTTGCTGCGCACCGCCGATGTCATGCATACCGCCACCCATGCCAAGGATTATGGCCTGACGCTGGAAGGCTCGATCAAGCCGGACGTGAAGGCCATCGTCGCACGCTCGCGCGGCATTGCCGCTCGCATGAACAACGGCGTCGGTTTCCTGTTCAAGAAGAACAAGGTCGATATCATCTGGGGTGAAGCCAAGATCACCAAGCCGGGCGAGATCGTCGTCGGCAAGTCCACCAAGCCGGTGGTGCAGCCGCAGGGGCCCGTGCCGAAGAACACGCTGGGCGAGGGCACTTACACTGCCAAGCACATCATCGTCGCGACAGGTGCGCGCCCGCGCGCGCTGCCCGGCATCGAGCCCGATGGCAAGCTGATCTGGACCTATTTCGAGGCGATGAAGCCGGAAGAAATGCCGAAGTCGCTGCTCGTCATGGGCTCGGGCGCCATCGGCATCGAGTTCGCCAGCTTCTACCGCACCATGGGCGTCGACGTGACCGTCGTTGAAATCATGAGCCAGGTCATGCCGGTTGAAGATGCGGAAATCTCCACCTTCGCTAAGAAGCAGCTTGAAAAGCAGGGCATGAAAATTCATCTGGAAACCAAGGTTTCCAAAGTCGAGAAGGGCGCGAACTCTGTCACCGCGACGCTCGAGAAGAAGGACGGCTCTTCCGAGAAGATCACCGCCGACCGGATGATTTCCGCCGTTGGCGTCGTCGCCAATATCGAAGGCATCGGCCTTGAGGCCGCCGGCGTGAAGACAGATCGCGGTTTCATCGTCATCGATGGTTACGGCAAGACCAATGTTCCCGGCATCTACGCCATCGGCGACGTCGCCGGCCCGCCGCTGCTCGCCCACAAGGCGGAGCACGAGGCTGTCATCTGCGTCGAAAAGATCGCCGGTCTGCCGAATGTACACCCGATGGACAAGCTGAAGATCCCCGGCTGCACCTATTGCAACCCGCAGGTTGCCTCGGTTGGTCTCACCGAAGCCAAGGCGAAGGAACAGGGCCGCGATGTCCGCGTCGGCCGTTTCTCCTTTGCGGCGAACGGCAAGGCTGTCGCGCTCGGCGAAGATCAGGGCATGGTCAAGACCATTTTCGACAAGAAGACCGGCGAGCTGCTCGGCGCGCATATGGTGGGCGCTGAAGTCACCGAACTCATCCAGGGCTTCGTCGTCGCCATGAATTTGGAGACGACAGAAGAAGATTTGATGCACACGATCTTCCCGCATCCGACCATTTCGGAGTCGATGAAGGAAAGCGTGCTCGACGCCTATGGGCGTGTGCTCAACGCATAAGTGCCGCGTGATGCCCGGCATTGTCTAACCTTGCCGGGCGTCCCATATGTCTCGATGCAGCCTTAAGGCGGGCTGTTGTTTCAGGGAGCGTGGGAATGGAAAGTGTAGGCTGGATTGCAGCAATCATCATCGGCGGCCTCGCCGGCTGGCTTGCGGGCAAGCTCATGGACATGCGTTTCGGCATTTTCATGAACATCGTGCTTGGTATTGTCGGTTCGGTGGTTGCCGTTGCGGTGCTGCGAACCTTTGATGTCTTCGTGCAGGATAGCAGGCTCGGTTATTTCGTGACGTCGTTCCTTGGCGCAAGCCTGTTGCTGTTCATGGCAAAGCTCGTGCGGCGCTGACAAAGCTTCGTGACCGGAAGGGGCTTACGCTTTTTCTGGAATTGTTCTAAAGCATCGCACCAAAGATGTCTGGATCGCCAAGGGCGATGGAAGCAGGTTTTTATGGTCACTATTCTCGACAGGACGTCGTCCGACGAAAAGCGTATCCGCCACCCGGAAAAGGCGCACAAGCCCGATACCGAGGTCATGCGCAAGCCGGAATGGATTCGCGTCAAGGCGCCGACCTCCAAGGGCTATCACGAGACGCGCGAGCTGGTGCGTAGCCACAAGCTGGTAACCGTGTGCGAGGAAGCTGGCTGTCCGAATATCGGCGAATGCTGGGACAAGAAACACGCAACCTTCATGATCATGGGTGAGATTTGCACCCGTGCCTGCGCCTTCTGCAACGTCGCCACCGGTAAGCCCAATCCGCTCGATATGAATGAGCCGGAAAATGTCGCCAAGGCCGTCAAGCAGATGGGTCTGTCCCACGTCGTCATCACTTCTGTTGACCGTGACGATCTCGCCGATGGCGGTGCTGAACATTTCGAAAAGGTGATATGGGCGATCCGCGCCGCGTCTCCGACGACGACCATCGAAATCCTCACGCCCGACTTCCTGAAGAAGCCCGGTGCGCTGGAGCGTGTCGTCGCCGCCAAGCCTGACGTCTTCAACCACAATATGGAAACCGTTCCGGGCAATTACCTTACTGTTCGCCCCGGCGCGCGTTATTTCCACTCCGTGCGCCTGTTGCAGCGGGTCAAGGAACTGGACCCCACCATGTTCACCAAGTCCGGCATCATGGTCGGCCTCGGTGAAGAGCGTAACGAAGTGCTGCAGCTGATGGACGACCTGCGCAGCGCCGACGTGGATTTCCTGACCATCGGTCAATATCTGCAGCCGACCCGCAAGCACCACAAGGTCGAGGCATATGTTACGCCGGAGGAATTCAAGTCTTACGAGACGGTGGCCTATACCAAGGGCTTCCTGATGGTCTCTTCCAGCCCGCTGACACGCTCTTCCCACCATGCCGGCGACGATTTTGAGCGCCTGCGTGCGGCCCGCGAGAAAAAGCTGCTGGCTGCTGCGGAGTAAGGGACAAAGGTTCGGCAACATAGGTTGCTGCATCGGGCGATATACACTCTCTCCACCGTCATGCTCGGGCTTGTCCCGAGCATCTGCAACCTATCGATTGTACGATACGTGATTGGATCCTCGGGACGGGCCCGAGGATGACGTGAGTAGGAGGCGAGGCTTGTGAAATGGCTCTGCCGCCTGCTCGCGGCCTTCAACCGATCACACCACAACCTTCTCCGGCCGATGCGCCCGCATGCAAAGCACGACACTCAGCACCACCGAACATATTGCCACAACCTCAATCAGTGTCGGGCCACGCCCTTCCCAGAGAAAACCGTAAAGCAGCGCAAACAGCGTTTCGAACAGGATCATCTGCCCGACCATGGTGAGCGGCAGAAGGCGGCTCATGCGGTTCCATAGGGCATTGCCGAGAATGGAGGCGGTGAAACCCAGCCCGGCTGCAACAGCCACAAAATGCAGCCAGTCGCCCAAATTATGGCTTTCGCCGCCGAAGCCAAAGGCGGGAACGGCGAGCACGAGCGCAAGAGCGCCGGTCACCACACCCGTCATCATGTTCCAGTCGTCGGCGCTGACGTCATGGAGGCGGGAGAGCCAGCGGGCATTGCCAACAGCGAAAGCCGTCCACGACGCCAGCGCACCCAGCGCACAGGCAAGGCCGATGATACGTGACATGTCCAGCCCAGCGTCGTTTTCCGTCAGCGACTGCCAGGAAATGCCGACAATGCCGATTGCGCCGAAAACGAGCGATGGCCATAGCCGCTTCAGCGACACCGCGCCGTGATCACGGCTGCCGATGATGGTGACGGCGACCGGCAGGAAGCCGATAATGATCGACGTGAAGGCGACACCGCTCAGCTTCACTGCCGTCGATATGAAGACATAATAGGCGATGTTGCCAATCATGCTCAGCCAGCCGAGCGCGATCCATTCCCGCGTACCGAAATGGGCCGATACCCTTTTCAGTCGCGGCCCGATGATGATGAGGGAAATCAGCCCGTAGGTGAGATAACGCGCCGTCGAGAGTTGCAGCGCGGAAAAATCCGGCACGAGTTTCGGCGCGAGGAATATACCGCCCCAGAGCGCACCCGCCAGCATGCCGTAAAAAACACCGAGACCTGTTCTGTTCATGTCATGTCACATCCGCATTCGTATTTTCCTGCGATGTGCCACAGCCCTCTGCGGCTGTCTTGACAAAAACTCCTGACGTGATGCGCTGGCGGTTTTAATGAACCCCGTAGGTTCGACGGTAGGCTGCGGGCGTTTCACCCACTGCGTTGCGCATGGCCCGCGTCAGTGCAGTCTGGTCGGAAAAGCCGGCCCGCAAAGCGATCTCGGCAATAGGCAGGGTGGAATTGGTGAGCAATGCACAGACCTTGTCCATGCGCAGCCCGGCCAGCCAACGGTGAGGAGGGAGGCCGAATTCCTCGAGAAACAGCGCATGCAGGCGACTGTCGCTGATCGTCACGCAGGAGGCGAGCATCTCGATAGTCCAGGGGAAGAACGGCTCAGCCCTGACCAGTGCAACGAGCCTGTGCAGGCGTTGGCGGATGTCGACTTTCTCGTTGGCAAGGCTGTCGACCAGAAGTGGCGTCCACAGGCCGGCGATATCGTCGCGTCGCCCCTCTGTTCCGATGACGCCGCGCATATAGGCGATCAACTGCCGCGTATCCTGCGCTATGTCGACAAACGGCGAGCGGACGAATTTCTCGAGCGTTTGCTCGGGAAGGGCGCCTTCATCGATATCGACCACCAGCGAGTGGTTGCTTGCCGTCGCTTCCTGCGTATGCGGCGCATCGCGATGGATGAACACGCCGCGTCCGGTCGACAATTCGTCCTGCCGTCCGGCCACATCGATCAGCAGACGCCCGGAGACAGGAAGAACGATCTGAACGAAGCCATGACGTTCCTTCGGTCTTTCTTCCCTGTAGATTCTGATGTCGGCGGATGCGGCTGTCATGACGCTGTCGTTTCCATTTGCAAAGAAATGGCCGCCTCGAAAAAGCGGCCAGTTCATCACTTGATTATGACATCGTCTTGAAGAATGGGCCAGTCGGCTTTATCGGTCGGCTCTGCGCGCCGGCGATTAACAGTCTTCCTTGGCGGTCGATTCGCCGCGTTTGCGCTTGCGCAGAACCGGCTTGTTCTCTCTCGCTTCGCATTTCGCGACGTCGATCAGATAGGCAAGCACCGGCATGCCGTTCATCGATGCGAGTTGCTTGGCGGATTCGAGAAGGTTGATGATGTTGGAAAAATCGTCCATCGGCTCACTCAGTGGCTCAAAGCGGTTATATGTCGGGTCTGAACCCAAGGATGAATACGCTGGGTGAAATCGGGAGCTTCCAGCGTCGTTACATCCAATGGGTGTAATATTAGTCGCAAATAAATAGCAATCCCTGCGACGGGGTTACAATAGTCAATTTTCCGTAACTGTCATGCGCGGTGACGATATCGCTGCGAGGAGATGGCAGAAAATATTCGGCAGTCAGATGAGGTGTCAGAAATGCCAAATTATCTTCACAGGGTGGAGGATGCTGCTGCGATCATCGCCGGGGCGCAGCGAATCATGGTCGTGGGCTGTTCCGGCGGCGGCAAATCGACGCTTTCGCAGAAGCTCGCGCACAATTTCGGGCTTCGCTACATCTCCATGGATCGGGATGTTTTCTGGCTGCCCGGCTGGCGGGCGCGCCCGCGCGAAGAGCAGCGAGAAAGGATAGCCGCCATCATTACCGAAGAGCGCTGGCTGATGGACGGCAGCAATCCGTCGTCTTTCGATATGCGGCTGCCGCGATCCCATATCGTTTTGTGGGTGCGCATGCCGCGCTGGCTCTGCCTGTGGGGCGCCGTCAGCCGGGCGATCAAGGGTTATGGCAAGGCCCGCCCGGAAATGGCGGAGGGGTGCCCTGAAAGAATAGACGTCGAATTCCTGCGCTATATCTGGAATTTCGAGCGGCGCCATACGCCGATCTTCGAGCGGAATTTCGCGTTGTATGGTCCTGATGTGCCGGTATTCCAGCTGAAAAGCCGAAAACAGTTTCGCCGCCTTCTTGATCTTCTGCGTATCGAGGATTAACTGCCGCTCATGCCACAGTTCGAAACGCATCGCCACGTCAAACACTCGCCCGACCGCATGTACGACCTCGTCGCCGATGTGGAGAAATATCCGCAGTTTCTGCCCCTTTGCGAGGCGCTCACCGTCCGCTCGCGCAAGGAGCGCGATGGCAAGGTGCTACTGGTGGCGGATATGACCGTGGGTTACAAGGCCATTCGTGAGACCTTCACCACGCAGGTGCTGTTGAACCCGGCCGAGCGCGCCATCGACGTGAAATATATCGACGGCCCCTTCAGGTATCTCGACAATCGCTGGCGTTTCGAAGCTGCCGAAAATGGCGGCACGACGATTCATTTCTTCATCGATTATGAATTCAAGAACCGCCTGCTCGGCGCGGTCATGGGGTCGATGTTCGACCGGGCCTTCCGCATGTTTGCGGAAGCCTTCGAAACGCGTGCCGACAAAATTTACACCGAACCCGCCTGATTGAGGGCGATCAGCATCTCAAGCGCCGTCCTGACGGTCGCAAGCCGGATTTCGGTTCGGCCGATATCTCCGTAGCGCATCTCGTGATGCAGGAGGTTGCCGTTGCGCGCCTTGGCGGCCAGATGCACAAGCCCCACCGGTTTTTCGGCTGAGCCGCCGCCCGGGCCGGCAATGCCAGTCACCGCCACGGCGAAATCCGCGCGCGAGCGGAAGAGGGCGCCCTGCGCCATCTGCAGCGCCGTCTGCCGGGAAACCGCGCCAAATGTTGCCAGCGTCTCGGCGCCGACCCCCAGCATGTCCATCTTGGCTTCATTGGTATAGGTCACAAAACCGCGATCCACGACAGCAGAGGAGCCGGCAATCTCCGTCAGCGCGCCGGCAATCAGGCCGCCCGTGCAGCTTTCCGCGGTCGAGACCATGAAACCATGCGCGGTGAAATCGGCAATGATCCGCCGCGCCAACTCTTCTATGTCCGCGGGAAAAAGGCTCATAACGGTCTGCCCCTGTAGACGACCGTAGCTGTGGCGATTGCAGCAATGCCTTCCCGGCGGCCGACGAAACCGATCGTCTCATTGGTCGTCGCTTTCACCGAGCAGCGCTCCAGCGCAATGCCGAGCATGTCCGAAAGTGCTTCCCGCATCGCCTGGCGGTGCGGACCTATGCGCGGTGCTTCCGCAATCAGCGAGACATCGGCATTCATGATCGTGCCGCCATTGTCGCGCACCACTTTGGCCGCGTGTTCGAGGAAGATGCGCGAAGCGGCGCCCTTCCATTGAGGATCGGAAGGCGGGAAGTGATCGCCGATATCGCCGGCACCGCAGGTGGCGAGCAGGGCGTCCGTCAGCGCATGCAGCGCCACATCGGCATCCGAATGGCCTTTCAGTCTCTGGTCATGCTCGATGAAGATGCCGCAGAGCGTCACGCCATCGCCGGCCTCCAGCTGATGCACGTCGTAACCATTGCCGGTGCGCACGTCCGGCAATCCGTTGGAGAGCTTTTCATCGGCCATGGCGATATCCCGCTTGAGAGTGAGTTTTACATTATCGACCGAACCTTCTGTCAGCGTCACCGTCAGTCCTGCCCACTCGGCAATCGATGCATCATCGGTGAAATCGGTTTTGCCAGATGCGGAAGCGGCGCGATGTGCTCCAAGAATATCGCCGAAGGTGAAACTCTGTGGCGTCTGCGCAGCATAAAGTCCTTGGCGTGAAACAGTCTCTGCAACAACGTTACCCGCACCGCGCTTCAGCGTGTCAGTGACGGGGAGGGCGGGCAGGACGCTGCTGGCGCCGGCCCGGTGCAGGGCGACGATCCGTTCCAGCATGTCCACGGGGACGAAAGGCCGCACGGCATCATGGATCATCACATGCGTCAGCTCTTCCGAGGCAAGCGCTTCCAGCCCGGCAAGCACTGATTGCTGGCGTGTTGAGCCGCCCGTGACGGTGACGATCCGCCCGCCGGAATCAAGCCGCTGGAGGATTGGCGACAGCAGTGCTGCATCGTCTGCATGACTGACGATCACGATGGCGGAGGCATGATCCCAATCGAGGAAGGTGGACAATGTATGCTCGATCACGGCCCGGCCTCCGATCGGGCGATATTGTTTCGGCCCTTCCTCGGGAGAGCCCGCTCTTTCTCCGCGTCCGGCGGCGACGATGACGATGCCGAGTTTCATAGTACTTTCCTGCATTGGTCTTATGCTTTGCGCGCAACCCTTAGCGGTTGACAGTCCTGCTCTAGCGTTTCAAAACCCGGATGGCCAGCCCGATATGACGCGCATTCGCCCCTGCATGCCGCAGGATCAGCAGCCATTGCGCGTTCAAACCTGCACAAATTGCTGCCGACAGCAAAACAGGCAGGCAATCGCCCAGCAAATAAAAGGTGCAACCCTCTAAAAGTGCTTGGCAACCGCACAAACACTGTCTAAAAATAATGCAAATAAACCTTCTGCATGAAAGATCATCAATTGCATCTTCCGGAGTTGTCAGAACCGTTCAGCATCGGCCCAGTTACGATCCGTAATCGTGCCGTGCTGGCGCCCATGTCGGGCGTGACGGATCTGCCGTTTCGGCAACTTGCCTGGCGTTATGGCGCAGGCCTTGTCGTGACGGAAATGGTGGCAAGCCGTGAGCTTGTCGCTAACAGAGGCGAATCCTGGGCGCGGCTGAAAAACGCCGGCATGTTTCCGCATATGGTGCAGCTTGCCGGGCGCGAGGCGCATTTCATGGCTGAGGCGGCGAAGATCGCTGCCGATAACGGCGCTGGAATCATCGACATCAATATGGGTTGTCCTGCCAAGAAGGTGACGGGTGGCTATTCCGGCTCAGCTTTGATGCGCGATCCCGATCATGCACTCTCGCTCATCGAGGCAACGGTCAATGCAGTCGACGTGCCTGTGACGCTGAAGATGCGGCTCGGCTGGGACGAGAACACCATCAATGCGCCGGAGATCGCCCGCCGTGCCGAAGCCGCTGGCGTTCAGCTCATCACCATTCACGGCCGCACCCGTATGCAGTTTTACGAGGGACGGGCAGACTGGGATGCCATCCGCGCCGTGCGCGAGGTGATTTCCGTACCGCTGATCGCCAATGGCGATGTGGAAACGGCCGATGCTGCACGCGAAATCCTGCGCCGTTCGGGTGCGGATGCCGTCATGGTCGGTCGCGGCGCGCAGGGGCAGCCATGGCTGCCGGCGGTGCTCGCCGGACATTCAGCCCCGCACCACGACGATATTCCCGCCATCGCCATCGAACATTACGAGATGATGCTGGAATTCTACGGAAGGGAAGCCGGTCTTAGGCACGCCCGCAAACATCTGGGCTGGTATCTCGACCGTTTTGCACCTGAGTTCGCCACCTCCGACAAGGCTCAAATCATGACATCGCGTGACACGGGAGAGGTGGCGGATCTGCTGCGCACCGCCCTTTGCGCAAATGCGGGCGAAAACGCCGCAAGGAAGGCCGCATGAGCGCTGACAAACATAGCCCGGCAGATGGAAACCCGCTTGCCATGGCGGTTTTGAACGCGGTGCAGAACCCCGTCATCCTCGTGGATGCCGAAGGTTTCATCGCCTTCGCCAATTGGGAAGCCGAAGCCTTTTTCGGGGCAAGCGCCTCCCATCTCGCGCGCTACCGTGTTTCCACCTTCATTCCCTTCGGCAGCCCGCTGCTTGCGCTGATCGATCAGGTGCGCGAGCGCCGCGCGCCGGTCAACGAATATCGCGTCGATCTGAGTTCGCCGCGTCTCGGCCAGGACAAGCTGGTCGATCTTTACGTTGCGCCTGTTGTCAGCGAACCGGGATCGGTGGTCGTCGTCTTCCAGGAAAGGTCGATGGCCGACAAGATCGACCGGCAACTGACGCATCGCGCTGCGGCACGCTCCGTTACCGGCCTTGCCTCCATGCTCGCGCATGAGATCAAGAACCCGCTCTCCGGCATTCGCGGCGCTGCCCAGTTGCTGGAGACCTCGGTTGCCGATGAGGACCGGGCGCTGACGCGGCTGATCTGCGATGAGACCGACCGCATCGTCTCGCTGGTTGACCGCATGGAGGTGTTTTCCGACGAGCGGCCGGTGGATCGCGTGCCGGTTAACATCCATTCCGTGCTGGATCATGTGAAGGCCATCGCCAAGGCCGGCTTTGCCCGCAATATCAAGATTTCCGAGAACTACGACCCGTCGCTGCCGCCGGTTTATGCCAATCGCGACCAGCTGGTGCAGGTCTTTCTCAATCTCGTGAAGAATGCGGCGGAAGCCGTGGGCAATCAGCCGGATGGCGAAATCGTGCTGACGACCGCCTATCGCCCCGGCATCCGTCTTTCGGTTGCCGGCAGCCGCGAACGCATCTCGCTGCCGCTCGAATTCTGCGTACATGACAATGGCCCCGGCGTCCCGGCCGACCTTCTGCCGCACCTCTTCGATCCTTTCATCACCACCAAGACGAATGGTTCCGGCCTCGGGCTGGCGCTGGTCGCGAAGTTGATCGGCGCCCATGGTGGCATCGTCGAATGCGACAGCCAGAACCACCGCACGACCTTCCGCGTATTGATGCCCGTCTCGCCGGAAGTGGCGCTCGACGACAGCTCTTTGCCGAACTCGACAGGAAATGACAGATGACAGCTACGATCCTCGTCGCCGATGATGATGCCGCAATCCGCACCGTTTTGAATCAGGCGCTGAGCCGCGCCGGTTATGACGTGCGCATCACCTCCAATGCTGCAACGCTCTGGCGCTGGGTGTCGGCGGGTGAGGGTGATCTTGTCGTAACCGATGTCGTGATGCCGGATGAAAATGCCTTTGACCTGCTGCCGCGCATCAAGAAGGCCCGCCCGGACCTGCCCGTTCTGGTCATGAGTGCGCAGAACACCTTCATGACAGCCATCAAGGCCTCTGAAAAAGGCGCTTACGATTACCTGCCGAAGCCCTTCGACCTCACGGAACTGATCGCCATCATCGGCCGCGCTTTGTCTGAGCCGAAGCGCAAGCCGGCGAAGCTCGATGACGACATGCAGGACGGCATGCCGCTCGTTGGCCGCTCGGCGGCGATGCAGGAAATCTACCGCGTTCTTGCGCGCCTGATGCAGACCGACCTGACGCTGATGATCACCGGCGAATCCGGCACGGGTAAGGAACTGGTGGCTCGCGCGCTGCATGATTACGGCAAGCGTCGCAACGGACCCTTCGTCGCGATCAACATGGCGGCCATCCCGCGCGACCTCATTGAATCCGAACTCTTCGGCCATGAGAAGGGCGCCTTCACCGGCGCGCAGAACCGCTCGACCGGCCGTTTCGAACAGGCCGAGGGCGGCACGCTGTTCCTCGACGAAATCGGCGACATGCCGATGGACGCCCAGACGCGGCTGCTACGCGTGTTGCAACAGGGCGAATATACGACGGTCGGCGGTCGCACGCCGATCCGCACCGATGTCCGCATCGTCGCGGCCACCAACAAGGACCTGAAGCAGTCGATCAATCAAGGCCTTTTCCGCGAAGACCTCTATTACCGCCTGAACGTCGTGCCGCTGCGGCTGCCGCCGCTGCGTGACCGCGCCGAGGATATTCCCGATCTGGTGCGCCATTTCATCCAGCATGGCGAGAAGGAAGGGCTGGAAGGCAAGCGTTTCGAGAGCGAGGCGCTGGAGGTCATGAAGGCCTATGCCTGGCCAGGCAACGTGCGCGAGCTGGAAAACCTGATCCGCCGCCTGATGGCGCTTTATCCGCAGGAAGTCATCACCCGCGAGATCATCGAGCAGGAATTGCAGTCGGATGTCCCGGACAGCCCGCTCGACAAGATGGCGGTCCGCACAGGTTCTCTCACCATTTCACAGGCGGTGGAGGAAAATATGCGGGATTATTTCGCCAGTTTCGGCGATGGCCTGCCGCCGCCCGGTCTTTATGACCGCGTTCTGCGGGAACTCGAATATCCGTTGATTCTCGCCGCCTTGACTGCGACGCGCGGCAACCAGATCAAGGCCGCCGATCTTCTTGGCTTGAACCGCAATACACTGCGCAAGAAAATCCGCGAGCTTGGCGTTTCCGTTTATCGTAGTTCCCGTCCTACCTGAGAATGTTGACAAGGCCGCCTTTATCGTTGCACTTTCGCCACATTGTGTTGCTTGAAAAACACTAGGAAGGGAAGAGATTCGCCGCTCTGAGGCGCGTCTCGCCTGACTTCAGAAATGTGGTGCTGGCTGGCCAGCGATTGGGAGTAGTGCATGCGGAAACCCGCCGCCGAAAACGCCGTTGCCGACGAAGCAGCGGGCATGGTGGTTGCCGATCGCAGGATGTCTTTCGCTCTGCCGGGTTTGGTGCTCGCCGGCGTCGCTCTCGTTTGCGCCATCATCACCCTGTTCGTGCTTCTGGGCGTCACGCCAATCGCACCGACATCGAACGTCGTCATCGCCTCTGTCGTCATCAATTCGATCTTCGTGATCGGCTTGATGTTCCTTATCGGGCGCGAAATCAACCGGCTGCTGAAAGCGCGCAAAAAGGGCAGGGCGGCGGCGCGCCTGCACGTCCGCATCGTCGTGCTTTTCTCCATCGTGGCGATTACCCCCGCGGTCCTCGTCGCCATCTTCGCCAGCTTGACGTTGAATGTGGGCCTCGACCGCTGGTTTTCGCTGCGCACGCAGTCGATTGTCGATTCATCGAGCAATATCGCCCAAGCCTATATGATGGAGAATGCCGGTTATCTTCAGGGGCAGACCCTGTCGATGGCGACCGACCTCGACCGCAACCGTGCGCTTTTTTATCTGGATCGCACCGGCTTCGTCGATCTGATGACCCGTCAGGCCAAGGGGCGCGGTCTTCTTGGCGCGTTTCTGGTGCAGGAGGACGGTGATGCTGTCGCCCAGGCCGACATCAAGACCAAAAACCCGCTTCCCGCCATACCGCACGACGCGCTTGAAAAAGCAGCCGCCGGCCAACCGACGCTGATCCCGCCCGGTATCACCAACCTCGTTGGCGCAATCATCAAGCTTGAAGGTATCAGCGGCACCTTCCTTTACACAGTGCGCGCTGTCGATCCCAAGGTGATGGGCGCCATGCGGCTGATGGAGGAGAACCGCGCCGAATACAAGGCTATGGAGGCGGGCCGTGCGCCGCTGCAGATCGCTTTTGCGATCCTCTATCTCGGTTTTGCGCTGATCGTTCTTCTGGCGGCCATCTGGACGGCGATCGCGGTGGCTGACCGTATCGTGCGGCCCATCCGCCTCCTCATCAGTGCTGCAGACAGCGTCGCTACCGGCAACATGCATGTGCTGGTTCCCGTTCGCGCTGTCGATGGCGACGTCGGGCGTCTGTCGCGTACCTTCAACAAGATGGTTTCTGAACTGCGCAGTCAGCAGGAACAGATCATTGAGGCCAAGGACGATATCGACGACCGTCGCCGCTTCATCGAAGCCGTGCTGTCGGGCGTCACCGCCGCCGTTATCGGTGTCGATGAGAGCCGCAGGATCACCATCGTCAATCCGTCGGGCGAAGAGTTTCTGGCGCAGACCTCCGAACAGCTTATCGGCGCGCAACTGTCGGAGATCGCGCCTGAAATCGAACAGGTCGTCAACGAGGCCAATACCTGGTCTCGCGGCAACTTCCGCAAGCAGATCAATATCATGCGGCGCGGCAAGGAGCGGACGCTGAATGTGCAGGTGACCCGTGAGGATGCTCGCGACAGCCGTGACAGCTACGTCATCACACTTGATGACATCACCGATCTCGTCATCGCCCAGCGTTCGACCGCATGGTCGGATGTGGCGCGTCGCATCGCGCATGAGATCAAGAACCCGCTGACGCCGATCCAGCTTTCTGCAGAGCGGATTAAGCGCCGTTTCGGCAAGCAGATCGATGAAAACGACCGCGCCATCTTCGATCAGTGTACCGACACCATAGTCAGGCAGGTAGGCGATATCGGCCGTATGGTCGATGAATTCTCGGCCTTTGCGCGCATGCCAAAGCCGACGAAGGAGAAATCGGACCTGCGGGCGATTTTGAAGGATGCGGCATTCCTGCGCGAAATCAGCGCGGCCGATACGAAGTTCTCGACCGAGCTCGGCGATGTCCCGCTGGAGGGCATGTTTGATGCCCGCATGCTGGGTCAGGCCTTCGGCAATCTCATCAAGAATGCGACGGAGGCGATTGAGGCGGTGGAAGGCGAAAAACGGCCGGGGAAAATCCTGGTGCGCGCATCCTTCGACGAGGCCAATTCGCGTTTCGTGGCGGATATCATCGACAATGGCCGTGGTCTGCCCGTCGAGAACCGTCACCGCATTCTCGAGCCCTATATGACGATGCGGGACAAGGGCACGGGCCTCGGTCTGGCCATCGTCAAGAAAATCATCGAAGAGCATGGCGGGTATCTGGAACTCCACGATGCCCCGCCGGAGTTCGATCACGGCCACGGCGCCATGATCAGAGTGCTGCTGCCCTATATCGAGGCGGTCGGCGGCGAAAATAACAAGGAAGCAGCATATGGCGTCTGATATTTTGGTCGTGGATGACGAGGCGGACATTCGCGAAATCGTAGCAGGCATTCTTTCCGACGAAGGCCACGAGACCCGCATGGCGTTTGACAGCGACAGCGCGCTGGCCGCCATTTCGGAGCGGGTGCCGCGCCTGATATTTCTCGACATCTGGATGCAGGGTTCGAAGCTCGACGGTCTGGCGCTGCTGGACGAAATCAAGAGCCGTCACCCCGAAATTCCTGTCGTCATGATTTCCGGTCACGGCAATATCGAAACCGCTGTCAACGCCATCAAGCGCGGCGCTTTCGACTTCATCGAAAAGCCCTTCAAGGCCGACCGCCTCATCCTGATCGCCGAGCGGGCGCTGGAAAACTCCAAGCTCAAGCGTGAGGTTCAGGAACTCAAGAAGCGCACCGGTGACGCGGTTGAACTCGTCGGCGCGTCGCTTGCGGTGTCGCAGCTTCGCCAGACTATCGACCGGGTTGCTCCCACCAACAGCCGCATAATGATCCTCGGTCCTTCCGGTTCCGGCAAAGAGCTCGTGGCGCGCATGGTGCACAAGAAGTCCTCGCGTGCGAGCGGACCCTTCGTCGCCCTTAACGCCGCGACGATCACGCCGGACCGCATGGAAATCGCGCTTTTTGGCACGGAAGGACTTCCCGGGCAGCCGCGCAAGGTCGGCGCTCTGGAAGAAGCCCATCGCGGCGTGCTGTATCTTGATGAAGTCGGCGAGATGCCGCGCGAAACGCAGAACAAGATCCTGCGGGTGCTGGTCGACCAACAGTTCGAGCGCGTCGGCGGCGGCAAGCGGGTGAAGGTGGATGTGCGCATCATTTCCTCAACCGCCCATCACCTCGAAAGCCTGATCGCCGAAGGCCAGTTCCGCGAAGACCTTTATCATCGACTCGCTGTCGTGCCGGTGAAGGTCCCGGCGCTCTCCGAACGACGCGAGGATATTCCTTTCCTCGTGGACATGTTCATGCGCCAGATTTCCGAGCAGGCCGGCATCCGCCCGCGCAAGATCGGTGACGACGCCATGGCCGTTCTCCAGACACATGACTGGCCGGGTAACATCCGGCAGTTGCGCAACAATATCGAACGGCTGATGATTCTTGCCCGTCCCGAAGGCGGCGAAGCGCCGATCTCGGCCGACATGCTCCCCTCGGATATTGGCGACATGCTGCCGAAGATTTCGGCGCAGGGCGATCAGCACATCATGACCCTGCCGCTGCGCGAGGCCCGTGAGATGTTCGAGCGTGACTATCTGATGGCGCAGATCAACCGCTTCGGCGGCAATATTTCGCGAACGGCGGAATTTGTCGGCATGGAACGGTCTGCATTGCATCGCAAACTGAAATCTCTCGGCGTATAAGGGAAGAAGGCGCTTCGGCGTAACCGATTATTCCGTCAGAGAGACAGCATGAAAGTTATCATTTGCGGCGCAGGGCAGGTGGGCTACGGCATCGCCGAACAATTGTCTCGAGAGGACAACGAAGTATCGGTGATCGATACCGCCGCGCCGCTCATCACCGCCATTACCGAGACGCTGGATGTGCGCGGTTACGTCGGTCATGGCGCCCATCCCGACATGCTGGCCAAGGCCGGCGCCGATCAGGCCGACATGATCATCGCCGTGACGTTGCATGACGAGATCAACATCGTCGCCTGCGAGGTGGCGCATGCCCTGTTCAGCGTGCCGACCAAAATCGCCCGCATCCGCGACCAGAGCTATCTGAAGCCGGAATATGCCGATCTCTTCAGCCGCGAGAACATGTCCATCGATGTAACGATTTCCCCGGAAGTCGAAGTTGGCAAGATGGTGCTGCGGCGCATCGCCTTTCCGGGCGCGACCGATGTGGTTCGGTTTGCAGACGATACGATCTCCATGCTGGCAATCGAGTGCATGGAGGATTGTCCGGTCATCAACACGCCGCTGCACCAGCTTTCCAGCCTCTTTCCCGACCTCATCGCCACGGTAGTGGGCGTCTACCGGGGCGGCGTTCTCAAGGTTGCGCATTCCTCCGAGCAATTGCGGGTGGGCGACCTTGCCTATGTCATTTGCCAGCGCCATCACGCCCGCCGCACCTTAAGTCTTTTCGGCCATGAGGAGCAGGAGGCGCAGCGAATCGTGATTGCGGGCGCCGGCAATATCGGACACTTCGTCGCGCGCAAGATCGAGGAACTGCAGCCGAAAACGCGGGTGAAGATCATCGAGGCGGACCGCGACAGGGCGGTTGCCGCATCTGAACACTTAAGCCACACCATCGTCATGCATGGCTCGGCGCTTGACCAGAAAATCCTCATGCAGGCCGATATTCAGGATGCCGATCTTATTGTGACGCTCACCAATAACGACCAGACCAATATTCTGGCTGCGGTGATCGCCAAACAACTCGGCTGCAAATCGAATCTGGCGCTGTTGAACAGTACGTCGTTCCACGATGTCTCCCGCTCTCTGGGCCTCGATGCCTATATCAACCCGCGGGCCGTTACGATCTCCCGCGTGCTTCAGCACGTGCGCAAGGGGCGCATCCGCTCAGTCTATGCCGTCCAGCGCGGCTCGGCAGAGGTGATCGAAGCGGAAGCGTTGGAAACGTCGCCGCTGGTCGGCCAGTCCTTCCGCGACATCGACATGCCGGAGGGTGTGCGCATCGGGGCGATCTATCGCGACGGGGTGGTGATCCGCCCGGATGGCAGCACGAAAATCAAGGCGAAGGACCGCGTCGTGCTGTTTGCATCCGCCGATGCGGTGCGCGATGTTGAACAACTCTTCCGTGTGTCGATACAATATTTTTGACTGTCCCGAATTGAAAATGTGGGTCAATACTCGTACTCATTCGGCTGTTTTGACCGTTGCGGAACGGAACACGATTTGATACCAGAGTTTGAGGTCGGCCAAGCGGGGGACAAGACTCGGCCGGCTTATTATTGATTGATTATTTTCCGGTATCCCTGCCGGCAAAAAAGAAAGAAGCGGCGCCATGGCGGAACGTTCTCAAAACCTTCAGGATCTCTTCCTCAATACCGTTCGTAAGCAAAAGATTTCGCTCACGATTTTCCTGATCAACGGCGTCAAGCTGACGGGCGTTGTCACCTCCTTCGACAATTTCTGCGTGCTTCTGCGCCGTGACGGTCATTCGCAGCTTGTCTACAAGCATGCGATCTCCACCATCATGCCCGGCCAGCCGATGCAGATGTTCGAAAGCGAAGAAGGCGCTGCCTGATCGGGCTCCCTCGACGAATATTCGACATAGACTGACCCGGACCGGGAACATTTCCCGTGCCGTCAGGTTAATTCCCATGGCCGCCCGCGCCGATGCGGTCGGCCGCAATCCTCTTTCTGGACAAGGCTGAACCCATTTCAACGCGCGACACCTCGAACGAATCGATTATTCCGGAGCAGGAAAAGCGCCGTGACGACATGCGTGCGGTCGTCCTCGTGCCGGTCCTCAAGCAGCGCGAAACCCGCGATGCGGCTGCCGGCCCGGCTACCCCCGGCCGTTCGGTCGAAGCCAAGCTTGAGGAAGCAAAGGGACTGGCGCTCGCCATCGATCTGGAAGTGACGCAGGGTCTCATCGTTCCGGTGAACCAGCCGCGCCCGGCCACGCTGTTCGGAACCGGCAAGATCGAAGAAATCGGTCATCTTCTCGATGAGACCGATTCCGGCCTGGTGATCGTCGATCATCCGCTGACCCCGGTGCAGCAGCGCAATCTCGAAAAGCATTGGAATTGCAAGGTCATCGACCGCACGGGTCTGATCCTTGAAATCTTCGGCCGCCGCGCCTCCACGAAGGAAGGCACGCTGCAGGTCGATCTTGCGCATCTGAACTACCAGAAGGGCCGCCTCGTCCGAAGCTGGACCCACCTTGAGCGCCAGCGCGGCGGTGCGGGCTTCATGGGCGGTCCGGGTGAAACCCAGATCGAGGCCGACCGCCGGCTTTTGCAGGAACGCATCGTCAAGCTGGAGCGCGAGCTGGAGCAGGTGGTGCGCACGCGGCAGCTACACCGCGCCAAGCGCCGCAAGGTGCCGCATCCGATCGTCGCGCTGGTCGGTTACACCAATGCCGGCAAATCCACGCTGTTCAACCGCATCACCGGCGCTGGCGTTCTGGCGGAGGATATGCTGTTCGCCACGCTCGACCCGACCTTGCGCCGCATGAAGCTGCCGCATGGCCGCACCGTCATCCTGTCCGATACGGTCGGTTTCATTTCCGATCTCCCGACGCATCTGGTCGCCGCTTTCCGCGCCACTCTGGAAGAGGTGCTGGAAGCCGATCTCGTTCTGCATGTGCGCGATATGTCCGATCCGGACAATGCTGCCCAGTCTGCGGATGTGTTGCGTATTCTCGGTGACCTCGGCATTGACGAGAAGGAAGCGGAAAAGCGCATCATCGAGGTCTGGAACAAGGTCGACCGTCTGGAGCCGGAAGCGCATGACGCCATCATGCAGCGCGCCGAAGGTCGTTCCGATATCCGCGCCGTTTCGGCCATCACGGGTGAGGGCGTCGATGCCCTGATGGACGAGATTTCAAAGCGTCTTTCCGGTGTTCTGACGGAAACCACCGTGGTTCTTTCCGTTGAGCAGTTGCCGCTGATATCCTGGGTCTATAGCAATTCCATCGTAGACAATCGTGAAGATCACGAGGACGGATCGGTCGCGCTCGATGTGCGCTTGTCGGAAGCGCAAGCGGCCGAACTGGAACGGAAGCTTGGAAAAGCGACGGTTCGCGAGCGGGAAGACTGGGAGCGCTGAGCGCTCCCTGCATTGTGCCAAACTCTCTCCGTCGTTCCGGCCTTGAACCGGAATACAGCCTTATCGCGTCTGCGCCGTGAGAAGAGTCTTTTGCGATCAAAGACCTGGTCGCGCTGGACCTCGCTCTAAATCCGGGGTGGCGGTTGCGGATGCTGCGCTGCTGCCAGATGCATTCGGCAGTCATAGTGGAAAAGCTGTGCCTTACCGGATCCACCACATATCCCTGCGATCAGGATGAAACCGTATCAAGCGAACGTTCGATGCGTTTCGCCGCCTGCCAGAGATCTTCCATTCTCTCGAGACTCGCTTCTTCCAGCGTTTCGCCATTTTGGGTGAGCGACGTTTCGATGTGATTGAAACGTCTGCGGAATTTCGTATTCGTACCGCGCAGCGCATCTTCCGGATCGGCTTTGACATGCCGGCCGATATTGACGAGAGCAAAAATGAGATCGCCGAGCTCGTCCGAGACCTTTTCCGGTTTTCCTTCCGCCAGCGCCTCACGCAGTTCCGCGATTTCCTCCTCGATCTTGTCGAGAATGGGAGCGGGGTTCGACCAGTCGAAACCGGCACGCGCTGCCTGTTCCTGTAGCTTCAGGGCCTCGGTCAGCGCCGGCTGGCTACGCTGTACACCGCCCAGAAAGCCTGCCTTGAAATCCTCGGTGATGCCCCGTCGCGCGCGTCGCTCTGCACGCTCGCGTTTCTCTTCCGCCTTGATGCGATCCCATTGCAGTTTGACGCCGTCCGACGTGTCGGCGTCGGATACGGCGAAGACATGGGGATGACGGCGGATCATCTTCGCGGTGACGGCCTGCACCACATCGCCGAAGGCGAATTCACCCAGCTCTTCGGCAATACGGGCATGGAAAACCACCTGTAACAGCAGGTCGCCCAGCTCCTCGCAAAGATCGTCCATATCCTTGCGCTCAATGGCGTCGGCAACTTCATAAGCCTCTTCGATCGTATAGGGCTTGATTGTCTCGAAGGTCTGCACGACGTCCCAGGGGCAGCCGGTTTCCGGCTGACGCAGCGCTTCCATGATCTCGATCAGGCGGGAAATATCCTTCGAGGCTTCCATAATGTCTCAAACCTTCGTTCTTTGTTTCCGCGCATCGCCCGGACAGAAAACCGCCACGCACGTCCGCCGGAAATGCTTTAGTTCAATGGAATATCGTTGCCGCTCTTGGACGACTGGTAGCTGGTGGAAAGATCGTCATAGGCGGTCTTGATACGGGCCGTCTGCGTTTTCAACGCGGTTTTCAGCGGGTCCTCTTCACGCTCCACCAGATCGGCGATGAAATACGAATTCCAGAACGCATTGTTGCGGCGATAGCCGCCCGGTTCCAGTCCGAAGACCTCCTTGAGGATTTTCAGGTCATGCGGGATCGCGAAAGCGTCGCGGGAATCTTCGTGGCTGAAGAAGGAATAGAAATTGTCGAAACCGGCCCAGGTGATGGCGGACATGCACATGGTGCAGGGTTCGTGGGTGGAGAGAAAAATCAGTTCCTTCGTGTTCGGCTTTTCGCCCAGCTCGTAAAACCGCTTCAGCGTGTGCACTTCACCATGCCAGAGCGGATTTTCCAGCTCGTTATTGGTCTCGGCGATAACCAGCGACAGGTCCGATTTTCGCAGGATCGCCGCACCGAAAACCTTGTTGCCAAGGCTGACGCCCCTCGACGTCAAGGGCAGAATATCGTGTTCGATGACATCGAGAAGGCGGGCGGCGAGGGTGGGGTTGGTCAAGGGTCTGTTCCTTCGTGCCGCTTTAAGAAAAAGCGGTCTTCGCATGGGGAAATCGACAGTCGATTGTCGCTCCTTGTTCGGCGTGGGGACCCGCTTTGTCAAGGGATTGCGAGGGGATTCTCAGGGCTAGCGCGGGTGTGGAAAAGCATCGCCGGTTTGTTTTCCTCCAAAACCGGGGTCTTCGAGAAATAAAAATCCAGGTGCCGGAAAGGCTTGAATTTCTGTTTCTTCAATCTTGCACCGCAATGCGGGATATATATCCAATGCACAACGAACATGATTTTTCCGCTGCTGGCGACCGCCTTTCAACCTTCCCCGCTTTCTTCCGGGTCGAGGGGCAGCAGGTCGCTGTTTTCGGAAATGGCGATGAAGCCTTCGCGAAGGTAAGGCTTCTCGCCAATACCAGCGCGCATATCATTGCCTATGCCGACCAGCCGGAAGCCGATTTTGCCCGTTATATCAGCGAAAACGGCATTGATCATCGGGCTTTGGCTTTCGCCGGCGAATTGGTCGAAGGCGCCACGCTGGTCTTCGCCGCTACCGGCGACGAGGCGCTGGACCGTGAGATCGTCACCGTCGCGCGCGCCGCGAAAATCCCTGCCAATGCGGTGGATCAGCCGGAATTCTGCGATTTCTTTACCCCCGCGCTCGTCGCCCGCGCGCCCGTCGCCGTGGCTATCGGCACGGAAGGGGCAGGGCCTGTTCTCGCCCAGATGATCCGCGCCCGCATTGACCAGATGCTGTCGCCTTCGCTTGGCAAGCTTGCGCGCCTTGCCGTGCAGTATCGTGATGCGGCCGAGGAGAACGTGCCGAAGGGCGCCTTGCGGCGCAATTTTTGGCGACGGTTCTTTTCAGGTGAGGTGGCGGATGCCGTCGCTGTTGGCGACACGTTCTCCGCTCGTCAGGCCGTCGGCCGCCTGCTGCAATCGCCCGAACGCAGCGAAGGCCGTATCTGGCTCGTCGGCGCGGGGCCGGGCGCTGAAGATCTGCTGACGCTGCGCGCGCAGCGCGTACTGATGGAAGCCGATGTGATCGTTTACGACGCGCTTGTGCCGCGGGCGATTGTCGATATGGGTCGCCGCGACGCCGAGCGCCTCTCCGTTGGCAAGCGCAAGGGCTGCCACAGCAAATCGCAGGATGAGATCAACCGCCTGCTGGTGCGCCTCGGCAAAGATGGCAAGCGCGTCGTGCGCCTCAAATCCGGCGATCCGCTGGTCTATGGCCGGGCGGGCGAAGAAATGGCGGCGCTGCGCGAGGCCGGTATTGCCTATGAGATCGTGCCCGGCATCACCTCGGCCTTTGCCGCGGCTGCGGATTTCGAATTGCCGCTGACTCTGCGCGGTGTCGCTTCATCTCTGATTTTCACAACCGGCCACGATCTGGCGGGCGATGTTCTGCCCGATTGGGCGCGGCTTGCGGTTTCCGGCGCCACCATCGCCGTCTATATGGGCCGCAGCGTTGCTGCTTCGGTCGCGAAGCGGCTGATCGATGCAGGGCTTGGTGTGGAAACCACCGTCGCCGTCATCGAAAACGCCAGCCGCGCGGATCGCCGCCTGCTGCATGGCACACTGAACGATCTGCCCGAACTCGAATATCACGATGAACTGACCGGCCCGGTCATGGTCATCATTGGCGATGCGGTGGCGGGCGCTAATTTTGACAGGTCCGAGGCGCTTGCATCGTCAGTGCGGCCGGCGGATTTCAAACGGGAGTATGTAAATGGCTGACAAGGTTTTGACCGCCAACCGGCTGAGCGATGGCATCGCCGTCTGGCTCGATGCCAACGGGGAGTGGACGGAGAACCTGCAGGGCGCAATCGTTGCCCGCCATGCGGAGGCGGTCGCCTCGCTCGAGGAAATCGGCAAGCGGGATTTTTCCGCCAACAAGGTCGTTGATGTGGCCATCATCGACGTCGTCGAGGAGAATGGCAAGCTTTGGCCGACGCGTCTTCGCGAACGCATCCGCGCCGCCGGCCCGACCATGCACTATGCCGCCGGTTACAAGCCGGCCGATGCAGCATTCATCGCAGTCTGAGGAAGAATATGTACCGTTACGACGAGTTCGATCACGCATTTGTTGAAGGCCGCGTGGCGCAGTTTCGCGACCAGGTCGAACGCCGGTTGTCCGGCGAACTGGCCGAAGATGCGTTCAAGCCGCTGCGCCTGATGAACGGCGTCTATCTTCAGCTGCACGCCTATATGCTGCGCGTCGCCATTCCCTACGGCACGCTGAATTCGAAGCAGATGCGGATGCTGGCCCATATCGCCCGCAAATATGACCGGGGTTACGGCCACTTCACCACCCGTCAGAACATCCAGTACAACTGGCCGCGCCTTTCCGATACGCCGGACATCTTGTCCGAACTGGCGGGCGTGGAGATGCATGCGCTCCAGACCTCCGGCAACTGCATTCGCAACGTCACCGCCGATCATTTCGCTGGCGCGGCTGCCGATGAGGTCGCCGATCCGCGCCCCTATGCGGAAATCCTGCGTCAGTGGTCTTCCGTGCACCCGGAATTCTCCTTCCTGCCGCGCAAGTTCAAGATCGCTGTCACCGGCGCCGAACGCGACCGTGCGGCCATTCAGGTTCACGATATCGGCCTGCATCTCAAGAAGAACGACAAGGGTGAGATCGGGTTCGCCGTCTATGTCGGCGGCGGACAGGGCCGCACGCCGATGATCGCCAAGAAAATCCGCGACTTCCTGCCGGAAGAGGACCTGTTGTCCTACACCACGGCGATCATGCGCGTTTATAACCTGCATGGCCGTCGCGACAACAAATACAAGGCGCGCATAAAGATCCTCGTGCACGAGACCGGTGCTGAAGAATTGGCCCGCCAGGTCGAGTTCGAATTCGCCGAACTCAAGAACACCGAGTTGAAGCTTCCGGATGCCGATATCGCGGCAATCACCGCTTATTTCGCGCCGCCGGCACTGAAGGACCGGCCGGAAGGCTGGGAGAGCCTGGCGCGCTGGAAGCGGGCAGATGAAGGCTTTGCCCGTTTTGTCGAGCAGAACGTCGCGCCGCACAAGCATCCCGATTACGGCATGGTGACGATCTCACTGAAGCCGATCGGCGGGATTCCGGGGGATGCGACCGACGAGCAGATGGAACTCGTCGCCGATATCGCCGCGGAATATGCCTTCGACGAAATCCGCATCAGCCATGAGCAGAACATCATCCTGCCGCATGTGGCGCTGGCCGATCTCGAGCCGGTTTATCGCGCGCTGGTAGGCGCTGGCCTTGCGACCGCCAATGCCGGGCTCATCACCGATATCATTGCCTGTCCCGGGCTGGATTATTGCGCGCTCGCCAATGCGCGCTCCATTCCGGTGGCGCAGGAAATTTCCACCCGTTTCGGTTCGCCGGAGCGCCAGGCGGAAATCGGTGAGCTGAAGATCAAGATTTCCGGATGCATCAATGCCTGCGGTCACCACCATGTCGGCCATATCGGCCTTCTGGGTGTTGAGAAGAAGGGTGCGGAGCTCTACCAGATCACGCTTGGCGGATCGGGTGATGAAAACACCTCGATCGGTGAAATCATCGGCCGCGGCTTCGAGCCGGAAAAAGTCACCGACGCCATCGAAACCATCGTTGACACCTATCTGGGCTTGCGCCTTTCGAAGGAAGAAAACTTCCTTGAAGCCTATCGCCGCGTTGGACCGCAGCCGTTCAAGCACGCGCTTTACGGTTCCGCCGCAGAAGCCGCCTGAGGAGAATGCCATGACAAAAATCTGGAATCGCGACGGCTTCGTGGAAAACGATCCCTGGGTGATTGAAACGGAAGAAGTGAAAGCGACAGCGGAGCAGAAGCCGGTGCTGCCGCTTGCCGATTTTCTGGTTCGTGCCGCCGAAAGCAACGATATCGGCCTCGGTGTTCTGATCACGCCCGCCGACGATGTGACGCGGCTCGGACCCTATCTCGACCGTATCGACCTTGTCGCCGTAAGCTTCCCGGCCTTCAATGACGGTCGCGGATTCAGCCACGCCTCGTTGCTGCGCAGCCGTCTTAATTTTGCGGGCGAGGTGAGGGCGGTTGGCGACGTCCTGATCGATCAGGTGCCGCTGATGCTACGCACCGGATTCACCAGCTTTGCGGTGACGAACGGCACGGCCATCAGCCGTTTGTCCGAAAATCGCCTGCCGGAAATTCCGGTTTATTATCAGCCGACAGCCAAGCCGGCGAGTGGCGGCGAGGCCTATAGCTGGCGTCGTCGTGCGTCTCTATGACACGTTGCGTGGAAATATGAGTGTTATATACATATTTCCTACGCACATGGCAGTATTGACATTCTCATGCCTTCAAACCGGAGCAAAAATGGTATAATTGCCCGGTCGGAGAATGTCGCATCCAATAAGAATGGACGGAACCTGAAATGAACGCGCCAGCCAAGACGGAAGATTTCGCGATCAAGATACCTGACGGTGTTTACGCCGAGACGGTTTTATCGGTGGAGCATTATACGGATCACCTGTTCCGTTTCCGCATGACGCGTCCGGCGGGTTTTCGTTTCCGTTCCGGCGAATTCGCCATGATCGGCTTGATGGTCGGCGACAAGCCGATCTACCGCGCCTATTCCATCGCCAGCCCCGCCTGGGACGAGGAACTGGAATTCTTCTCGATCAAGGTTCCGGATGGCCCGCTGACATCGCATCTTCAGGCGATCAAGCCCGGCGATACCGTCCTGATGCGCAAGAAGCCGACAGGCACGCTGGTTCTGGATGCGCTGACGCCTGGCAGACGGCTTTACATGTTCTCCACCGGCACCGGCATCGCGCCTTTTGCGAGCCTGATCCGTGACCCGGAGACCTATGAGAAGTTCGAGGAAGTCATCCTCACCCATACCTGCCGTGACGTGGCCGAGCTGAAATATGGCTTCGATCTGGTTGAGGAAATCCGCAACCACGAATTCCTGAACGAGATCGTCGGCGACAAGCTGAAGCATTATGCGACCGTCACCCGCGAAGATTACCCCTTCAAGGGCCGCATCACCACGCTGATCGAGAACGGCAAGCTGTTTGCTGATCTTGGTGTGCCGACGCTCGATCCCGACGTCGATCGCGGCATGATCTGCGGTTCTTCGGCGATGCTCAAGGACACCAAGGAATTGCTTGAAAAGGCAGGCCTTAACGAAGGCGCCAACAACAAGCCGGCCGAATTCGTGATCGAGCGGGCATTCGTCGGTTGACGCCGGATTTCCATACAATTGAATAAAGACCAGGGGGCCTTTGGGCCTCCTTTTTTGTTTATAAAGCCGATTGGGTGACCTGTGCGGCATCATCGCGATGGAACATCCGAGCGCGATGGCGCGTTAGCGTTTGAACGAAACCAAACCAACGTAACCGCTCCATGACGAGAACAGGAACAATCAGCGCCACGATCATTGCCATTACGGCAGGTTTTTTTGCCATGCGGCCAGCCGCCGCCGATGAAAGCACCTTTTTGTCGTCGCTTCAGGGCACGTGGATCGGGAAGGGGACGGTGATAACCCGCATAGGCAGGCCGGCAATCAACGTAAATTGCACGCTGAATTCCAACGCTCGGCAAACGGCGCTGCGCATGTCCGGAACCTGCCGCGGACTCCTCGTGGTAAAACGCTCCATCGCCGCCGATCTGGCAGCAAGCGGTGCGCGTTACAGCGGCACTTACACGGGACCTTCCGGCCGCCCTTCCGCGCTCGCTGGTAATCGCCGGGGAAATGCGATCAATCTCACTGTCCGCTGGCAACGCGACATCAACGGTGACCGTACCGCCGCCATGACCATAGAGAAAATCGGCGATAACGGCCTGCGGCTGCGCACCACGGACAAGGATGGGAAGACAGGCAAGACGGTGGTAACGAGCGATATAAGGCTGGTGCGTTGATCGAGCAAATGACGATGTCGGGAAAGGCAACCCAATTGTCAGTGGAATTCCAGGAGCAGGGGGCAGTGGTCCGATACTTCCGGCCTTTTCACCACGTCAAAGCAGTCGATTTTCACGGCCTCATTGACCAACACGTAATCCGCATAGCGGTTCTGTTTGGGGTAGTGTGACGTCCGAGTATCGGTAAAGCCGCGTGTGGTGACAAGCTCGACGAGGTCCAACTCCTTGAGTATGGCAAAGGTTTGGCTCTCTGGCAGGACATTAAAGTCGCCGCAGACGATGATCCTGTCGCCATCCTCCGCAATGTTTTTTACAAGTTGGACGAGACGTTTTGCCTGCGCCAGACGGTCGGAGGTGTCGTGCTTGCCGTTGTTGGGATCTCGCAGGCCGTGCATGTGGGCGATAACGGCGGGCTGACCGGTCGTGAAGTCAAAAACCCTGATGGCATGGCCCGTGCGTGAACGTGGATGATCGCCATATCCATCCGCGGAGAAGGCTCCATGCACAAACCCCTGCGCCTGCGCAACGATGGCTATGGACTTGCGTACGAATGTCGCCAGTCCACATTGGGAAGAATATCGAGTCACGCCCTGCCAGAGATCGCCCTGCGCCGCAGGGCAAAATATCGCCACATGATCCGGCAAGGCCTCGGCGACATCACGCAGGAAATTCGCCCTCTGCGGTAGTTCGATGCCGTGATCACGGTAACTCAGCCAGTCCTGTGTGGCGACCGGTGTGTGCACCACTTCCTGCAGACATAAGATATCGGGGTCGGACGAGACAATATAAGGGACAAGTTCATCGTGGAGCTTTCCGCCCCAACCGTTCAGGCAAATCAGACGCATTCCAACTCCATCCCCATGTCGCAGCGTCATCTGTTTAACACGGGACATACCGTGATCAACCATGCGGAAGCGTGAGCCAGATAGCGAAAATGTCGCCTTGACGGAAAAGGCCCGGATTGCTCCAGGCCTTCGCGTGTCGGCTTGCACCGTTGCCTTATTCCGCCGCTTCGGCGTAGGCCTCCATTGGCGGGCAGGTGCAGATGAGGTTGCGGTCGCCATAAACGTTGTCGATGCGGTTGACCGGCGACCAGTATTTGTCGATGCGGAAGGCGCCGGGCGGGAAGCAGCCCTTTTCGCGGCTATAGGGACGATCCCATTCGCCGACGAGGTCTTCCACCGTGTGCGGCGCGTTCTTCAGCGGATTGTTGCTCTTGTCCGCACGGCCTTCCTCGATGTCGCGGGCTTCCTCACGGATCGCCAGCATGGCATCGCAGAAACGGTCGATTTCCGCCTTGGTCTCGGATTCGGTCGGCTCGATCATCAGCGTACCGGCAACCGGCCAGCTCATGGTCGGTGCATGGAAACCGCAATCGATGAGGCGCTTTGCGACATCGTCCACCGTCACGCCGCAGCTGTCCGCTAAGGGCCGGGTGTCGATGATGCACTCATGCGCCACACGTCCGGTTTCGGACTTGTAGAGTACGTCGTAAGCGCCCTTCAGCCGTTCGGCGATGTAGTTGGCGTTGAGGATCGCCACCTTGGTCGCCTGCGTCAGCCCTTCGCCGCCCATCATCAGGCAATAGCTCCAGGAAATCGGCAGGATCGACGGCGAGCCGAACGGCGCGGCAGACACCGCACCCTCACGACCGTCCGTCGCCGGATGGCCAGGCAGGTGCGACGCCAGATGCGCCTTGACGCCGATAGGTCCCATGCCCGGGCCGCCGCCGCCATGCGGAATGCAGAAGGTCTTGTGCAGGTTGAGGTGCGAAACGTCAGAGCCGATATCGCCGGGCCGGGCGAGGCCGACCATGGCGTTCATGTTGGCCCCGTCGAGATAGACCTGTCCACCATGCTTGTGGGTGATATCGCAAATCTCGCGAACAGTCTCCTCAAACACGCCGTGGGTGGACGGGTAGGTGATCATGCAGCACGAGAGGTTTTCTGCATACTGCTCTGCTTTTGCACGGAAATCATCGATATCGATGTCGCCGTTATCGCGTGCCTTCACCGGCACCACCTTCATACCGGCCATCTGCGCCGAGGCCGGATTGGTGCCATGGGCGGACGTTGGAATGAGGCATATATCGCGATGGCTGTCGCCATTGGCCAAGTGATAGTTGCGGATGGTCAGAAGCCCCGCATATTCCCCCTGCGCGCCGGAATTCGGCTGCATGGAGAAGGCGTCGTAACCGGTCACCGAGCAAAGCTTCTCGGAGAGATCGTCGATCATCTCCTTGTAACCGAGCGCCTGATTAGCCGGCACGAAGGGATGGATGTCGGAAAATTCCGACCAGGTGATCGGCAGCATTTCCGCTGTCGCATTCAGTTTCATGGTGCAGGAACCGAGCGGGATCATCGAGCGGTCGAGCGCCAGATCGCGGTCCGAAAGACGGCGGATGTACCGGGTCATCTCGCTTTCGGCACGGTTCATGTGGAAGATCGGATGCGTCATGTACTGGCTGGTACGCAGCAGTTCCTTCGGCAGGCGATATTCCGGCTCGAAATCCGAGATCGAGAAATTGCCGCCGAATGCGCGCCACACGGCCTCAAGCGTTGCAGGGCGCGTGCGCTCGTCGAGGCTCATGCCGATCTTGGTCGCGCCGACCTTGCGCAGGTTCACACCTTCCGCAACGGCCGAGCGCAGGATGACGCCCTGCATATGGCCGACTTCGACGGTGATGGTGTCGAAGAAGGTTTCCGGCTCAATGACGTAGCCAAGTTTCTCAAGGCCCTTGGCCATCAAAACGGCCTTCTGGTGGGTCTGCTGGGCAATCGCCTTGATGCCCTGCGGGCCGTGGAAGACGCCGTACATGGAGGCCATGACGGCCAGCAGCACCTGCGCCGTGCAGATGTTGGAAGTGGCCTTTTCGCGACGGATATGCTGCTCGCGCGTCTGCAGCGACAGGCGATAGGCGCGATTGCCGCGCGCATCGACGGAGACGCCGACCAGACGGCCGGGCATGGAACGCTTGTGCGCGTCCTTGACCGACATGTAAGCCGCATGCGGGCCACCGTAACCGACAGGAACGCCGAAACGTTGCGAGGTGCCGATGGCGATGTCAGCACCCATTTCGCCGGGAGATTTCAGCAACGTCAGCGCCAGCAGATCGGCGGCAACCGCGGCGATCGCGCCCGTCTGGTGCAGACGGGAAATCAGGCCCGAGAAATCGCTGACATGGCCGTGTGTGCCGGGATACTGGAAGATCGCGCCGAACACGTCGACAGGATCGAGATCGGTAAAGGGATTGCCGACGATCACCTTCCAGCCGAGCGGCGCCGCACGGGTCTCAATCAACGCGATGGTCTGTGGGTGGCAATTGGCGTCCACGAAGAAGGCGGTCGCCTTGGATTTCGCGACGCGTTGGCACATGGACATGGCTTCGGCGGCGGCCGTCGCTTCATCGAGCAACGATGCATTGGCGACATCGAGACCGGTCAGATCGCAGACCATAGTCTGGTAGTTCAAGAGCGCCTCAAGGCGGCCCTGGCTGATTTCCGGCTGGTAGGGCGTGTAAGCCGTGTACCATGCCGGGTTTTCCAGAATGTTGCGCTGGATGACCGGGGGCGTGATCGTGCCGTAATAACCCTGGCCGATCAGCGAGGTCAGCACCTGGTTCTTGTTGGCCGTTTCGCGCAGGCGGTCGAGCGCCTCGCGTTCGGTCAGCGCGGCACCCCAGGTCAGCGGCACCTTCTGGCGGATGGAGGAGGGGACGGTGGCGTCGATCAGTGCGTCGAGGCTCTTATAGCCGACAACCTTCAGCATCTCCGCCATTTCCGACGGCGACGGCCCGATGTGACGCCGGTTGGCGAAATCATAGGGCTGGTAGTCGGTAAAATGGAATTCGGTGGGCGTCGTCATTACGCGATCAGCTCCTTGTAGGCTGCTTCGTCGAGCAGCGTCTCGGCATCGGCCGGATTGGAGAGTTTCAGCTTGAAGAACCAGCCGGCGCCCTGCGGATCGGAATTGACGAGCGAGGGATCATCAACGATGGCCTGGTTGATTTCCACCACTTCGCCATCCAGCGGACAATAGACATCGGACGCGGCCTTAACGGATTCAACGGTCGCAGCATCGCCATCCTTGGCGAAGGTGGCGCCCACTTCCGGCAATTCGACAAAAACCAGATCGCCAAGCTGTTCAGCGGCGTGGCTGGTAATGCCAACGGTGGCGACGTCGCCTTCGAACTTCAGCCATTCGTGTTCTGCGGTAAATTTCAGCATCGTGTTCTCTCCGGAGATGGAATGAGGATTAGCGTTTATAAGTGGGCTTGATGAAGGGCAGGACGGCGACGGTGACGGGCAGATATTTGCCACGCACTTCCGCAAAGATCGCCGTGCCGGGAGCCGTGTAAGCCGTTGGCACGTAACCCATGGCGACGGGACCTTCGACCGAGGGGCCGAAACCGCCTGAGGTGACTTCACCGATTTCCGTCTTGCCTTCGGCATCCGCAAAAAGCTTCGAATGGCCGCGCACCGGGGCCTTGCCTTCCGGCTTCAGACCGACACGCCGGCGCGCGGTGCCATCCTTGAGTTCGCCAAGAATGCGTTTCGCCCCCGGAAAACCGCCTTCGCGATCACCGCCGGCGCGGCGCGCCTTCTGGATCGCCCATTCGAGCGAGGCTTCGATGGGGGAGGTCGTGGTATCGATATCGTTGCCATAAAGACAAAGGCCAGCTTCCAAACGCAAGCTGTCGCGCGCGCCAAGCCCGATGGCTTCGCAATCGGGATGTTCGAGCAGGGCCTTGGCGATCTCTTCTGCCTTGTCCACAGGCACGGAGATTTCAAAACCGTCCTCGCCGGAATAACCGGAGCGGGAGACGATGCAGGGCACATCATGCAACGGCACTTCCTGCACATCCATGAATTTCATGTCGGATACGCCTGTCCAAAGCTCCGCCAGCACCTCTTCCGCGCGCGGTCCCTGAAGCGCGATCAGCGCCCGGTCATCGAGAAGCGTTATTTCGCAAGCATTGGAAAGATGCGCCTTCATATGGGCAACATCGGCATCCTTGCAGGCGGCGTTGACGACAACAAAAAGATGATCGCCGCGATTGGTGATCATCAGGTCGTCGAGGATACCGCCGTTTTCGTCGGTGAAGAAACCGTACCGCTGCCGGCCTTCCTTCAGGCCGAGAATATCCGCCGGCACCAGCTTTTCGAGCGCACGTGCGGCATCTTCATTGTTGCCGGACTTCGCCTTCAGGATAACCTGACCCATATGGGACACGTCGAACAGACCTGCAGAAGTGCGCGTCTGAAGATGCTCCTTCAGCACGCCGGCCGGATATTGCACCGGCATGTCGTAACCGGCAAAAGGCACCATGCGGGCGCCAAGCGCTATGTGCAGGGAATGCAGCGGCGTGGTTTTCAGCGCGGCGGTATCGTCCAAGGACGCCTCCAGGGTTGCGCGATATATCGCGCGGGCTCAGGTCATGGCGCGATGCGCCGGTTCAAGAGCCCCCTCTGTCCTTGTCGCCTGAGATTGTTATCCCTTCGGCGAGCCGTCCTTTAGATCAAGGTGGCTTCTCTCCAGAGTTCCGTCGTCACCGCTGGTCCTTTTGCCTGAGAGTTTCCGGGGCGGTTGCTCCTTCGGCACCGCATTGAAGCGGTTTCTCCCAACGATGATGCGCGCTCATTATCTTCGAAGCCCGGCTATTGGCAAGGACCAAATGACGCATCTGAACAGATTCTTGCTCCATCTGCGCCATCGTCATAGCAGCCGTCTCGTCGAAAGGTTTGCAGATGCGTTTCAGCGACCGGGATTCGGCCAGCGTAAAGATGCAATGCTAATCGGATTTTTTCTCCGGCAAGCCCTTCCGTTTCGTCGAGGCAAAATCAACAAGTTCCTTTTCTGTCATAGACTTCTCCATACTTTTTGAAGCGCCTTGTAAACTTGATTTTTTCACTTCGCCGCGTTTGGCGGCGAGAGCTGCACCCGCGGCTTTCTGCTGGGCTTTCGATTTGGCTGGCATGGTTGCCTCCTTTGAAACGATGGCTCCAGCAGAAAAATGCCGGCTTGCATTGATTGTTCCCTCGCAACTATCGAGCCTGCGGCAAAATTCCCCTTTGAAATCGGCAGGAAAGCGAGATATCGCGTAGAGTATGGATACAGATCGAAAGAGACGGCTGGCAGAATTGGAGAAGATGCTTCGCATTTTCTGCGCTGCCCTGATGTTGTCGCTCGGTTTTGCCCACAAGCCCGCGCTTGCCGTCAGCTCTCAGGTTGTCCTTGACGAGAGTTACCGGCTGCCGGACGGCACCTTTGCGGAAATCTGTTTTGGTCATGGCGACGGCGTCAACGCTTCCCATACCAAGGAAGGCCCCGCCCATTCCCGCGACGCCATTCTGTTTTGCGAGGCCTGCCTCCTGGCCTCGTCCATTCTTCTGCCGACGCCCGATATGGCTGGCTGGCTGAGAACTGAATTTGCCTGGCTCGACAATCGCCTGCCTTCGGAATGGAGCTTCCGCTCCGTGCTGACGATCCAGAAACCCGCTGCGCGCGGCCCGCCAACCCTGTCCGACTGATTATTCGTTTTACGGTATCATCGCCGCCTTTGGCGGCACGGAGCGGCTGCGCGGACCCAGAGGGAGAGCAGTCGCAGGGACAAGCAAATGAAAACTACCAAGATCATCACATGCAGCCTTTTCGTCGCTTCGGTATCGACCGCGCAGGCTTTCGCCCACGCCACCTTCGTTGACGGTTCGGCCGAACAGGAAAGCACCATCGTCGCGGCCCTCCAGGTGCCGCATGGCTGCGACGGCGGGCTCGCCACGACCGAAATTCAGATCAAGCTGCCGGAAGGATTCATTTCCGCCAAGCCACAGCCCAAGGCCGGCTGGGAACTGGAAATCATCAAGGGCGACTACCAGAAGACCTACAAGAACCACGGCAAGGAGATTAAAAGCGGACCGGTCGAGATCCGCTGGAAAGGTGGCAACCTGCCGGACGAGTTCTACGACACCTTCGCCGTGCAGGGCAAAATCTCCGGCGTTGAAGTGGGGCAGGACCTGCCGTTCAAGGTGACGCAGCTTTGCGGCGACAAGGGCAAGGTCTCCTGGGATGAAGTCGCAGCCGCCGGTGTCGATCCGCATTCGCTGAAAAGCCCGGCGCCGACCATCAAGGTAACCGCGAAGTCGGAACATGCCGGTGGGCACGATCATTCCGCCATGGCGATGGATATGGATGTCGTGAAGGCCGGCAACCTCGAAGTATCCGATGGCGCAACCAAGGCGATGCTACCGGGCCAGCCGGTCGGAGGCGGTTACGTCACCATCAAGAACACCGGCGACAGCGACGACAAGCTGGTTGGGGTCGAATCCTCTTCCGCCGGTCGCGCTGAAATCCACGAGATGGCCATGGTCAACGACGTCATGAAAATGCGCAAGCTGGATGACGGCATCGTCATTCCCGCCGGCCAGACGGTGGAACTGAAGCCCGGCGGCCTGCACATGATGTTCTTCGATGTGAAGAAACCCTTTGCCGAAGGCGACAAGGTGCCGGTGACGTTGGTCTTTGAGAAGGCCGGCAAAGTCGAGATTACCCTCTCGACGGGCGCAGCCAAGGGCGGTGAGGCCAAGGGCGAACACCAGCACAACTGACGATAAAAAGAGGCTGCCGGAACGCAATACCCATCCGGCAGCCTCAGTTAGTCGGCCATTCTTATTTTGTAACGGTTAGCCTGGCCTGCATGCCTGCTTCGTAGTGACCCTTGATGTTGCAGAAGAGAAGATAGGCCCCGGGCGTCAGCTTCGCCTTCAACTGCCCATCGCCACCGGGCTTGAGGTCTGCCACCTCGCCAAGGCTCTTCAACTGCTTTTCATCGACGCGATGTTTGGCTGTGTTGAGAGGGATTTTCTCATCGGCCGACTTCAGCTTTACGAGGATCATCTCGTGCTGTTCGCTCATTGCGTCATTATGGACCTGGAATACCGCGTCCCCTGCCTTGACCGTCTTCTGGTCCAAGACGAGCGTCATGGGACCTCCGCCTTCACCGCCTTCGGTTACCTTGATGGTGGTGGCAGCAAAAGCCGGCGCAGAAACTGTCAGCACTGCTGCGAAGACGGTGGCGTAACGGATCAATGATGTCATGATGTTCCTCCAGTGGATGTCGGAGGATTAGGAAATCTAACTGACGGCAACCTGAACGCGTGAAATCAAACTGACATATATCATAAAATGGATACGGAAATTATTATAAACACATGATATTAAATAAATTTATTTCCTTCATTATCCTCATATGCCCGCTGGGCCTGTTCCAGCGTTGCCTGTTGCTCCTGGCGCTGGCTGGCAACCGTCAGGAAATAGAGTGCCAAGGCCGGCGGCTTGATTGCCGTCATCATGCCGCGAAGCTGGAAGTCCTCTCCACGTTCGGCCTTGCGTGCCAATTCGTGAATGGCGTCTTCGACTTCGGTTTTGCGCGGAGCGCGCTGCGACGGCTTCACGGCTTCCAGCGCGTAGGCTGCCGTATTCGCAGAAACAGAAAGAACCTGTGTCATCCAACCCCCGGTCATCTTGGCGACCCTGAAAACCGAATATTAGCACTCGCATCTTGTTGGAAGGCTAAATCGCGACACTGCAATTTAATCGTATTTTAATCGATGAAAGCAGCTGACGAGGGGGTTTCGCCAGCGGTTGCCTTGGTCTAGAAATGCGTCGGACTGCCCGGTCCGGCAACTCCCGGAGACATCATCCCATGATCAATATCGCTCTTGTCGCAGCAGGCGGCGCAATCGGTTCCGTCTTCCGTTATCTCGTCGGTGTCTGGAGCGTCCGGCTGGCGGGAGCAAACTTCCCGTGGGGAACGCTGGCTGTCAACGTGGCGGGTTCTTTCATGATCGGCTTTCTGGCGGAGCTCGTGGCGCGACGACTGAACGCGTCAATGGAAATGCGCCTGTTTCTCGTCACCGGCGTGCTCGGCGGCTTTACGACGTTCTCGTCGTTTTCGCTCGATGCGGTCTCGCTGTTCGAACGCGGCACACTCGGGCTTTCCGCCGTTTACGTGCTTGCAAGCCTTGTGGTTTCCATCGCTGCGGTTTTCGCCGGGCTGGCCTTGGGCCGCAGTTTGTTCTAAAGGCTTGGTCCAAACGGCGCGCTGGCGAACAGGGCGCGCGATCAGGACAGAAAGACTGGAAATTTCATGGCAGGTATCGAGCACATCAAGGTCGGGGCCGACGAGGCCGGTATGCGCCTCGATCGCTGGTTCAAGATTCATTATCCGGGACTTGGTTTCGGGCAGCTGCAGAAGCTTCTGCGCTCCGGCCAGGTGCGTGTGGACGGCGGCCGGGTGAAGACGGATGCACGCGTGCAGCCGGGACAGATGGTGCGCGTTCCGCCGGTCGATTCCGATCTCAAGGTCAAAAGCGGCCCGATCGGATCGAAGGATCTCAAACATTCCGAAGATGGGGAGCTTCTCGCGCGCATGCTGCTGCATGAAGACGACAAGGTCTTCGTTTTCAACAAGCCGGCCGGCATCGCCGTGCAGGGCGGCTCCGGCGTCACTCGCCATATTGACGGGCTGCTGGAAGCCTGGACCAACCAGAAGGGCGAAAAGCCGCGTCTGGTACACCGCCTGGACCGCGACACGTCGGGCGTGCTGGTGGTTGCCCGCACCCGCGGCGCTGCGCAGAAGCTGACGGCCGCCTTCCGCGAACGCGATACCAAGAAGACCTATTGGGCGCTGGTCAAGGGCGTGCCGCGCAAACATCAGGACAAGATATCCACCTGGCTCGTCAAGGAACAGACGATGGATGGCGACCGTATGCGTATCGCCAAACATGGCGAGGAGGGGGCCGATCACGCCGTCTCCTATTACCGCGTCATCGATACCGCCGCGCAGAATCTCGCCTGGCTGGAAATGGAACCCTATACCGGCCGCACCCATCAGCTTCGCGTGCACGCGCTGCATATGGGCCACCCGATCATCGGCGATCCCAAATATTACATCGACGATCCGAACTGGGATTTTCCGGGCGGCATCCAGAAGCGCCTACATCTGCATGCGCGCCACATCGATATTCCGCATCCGAATGGCGGTCGGCTTCGGGTCAGCGCACCCCTGCCGCCGCATATGGTGCAAACCTGGAACCTGCTCGGTCTCGACGTGGCCGATGGCGATAGGGAAGACTGACAGCCCATGAAACTGGTTCTTTTCGATTGCGACGGAACGCTGGTGGATAGCGCCGGCCTGATCCATGCCGTCATGGCAGACACTTTCGCTGATTTCGGCAAGCCGCGCCCCGATATCTCCGAAACCAAGGCGATCATCGGACTGACGCTCGATATTGCCATCGCCCGCATGCTCGGCAAAGCACATGTGGATGACGAGGCGCAGGCGATGACAGAACGCTACAGGGAAATCTATCATCCCCTGCGGGAGCGCTCGGAAATGACCGTGCCGCTTTTCGACGGTATCGCCCCGCTGATCGATGCGCTTTCGAAACGTGACGATGTGCTGATCGGGGCGGTGACCGGCAAGGGCCGGCGCGGTCTTACCCATATACTGCAGACCCACGGCCTTGCCGATCACTTCATCGTTTCGCGTACGGCGGATGATTGCCCCTCCAAGCCGCATCCGGCCATGGTGATGGAATGCTGCCATGAAACCGGCATGGTTCCGGCCGATACTGTCGTAATAGGCGATGCGATTTACGACATGCAGATGGCCAAGGCTGCGGGCGCAAAAGCAATCGGCGTCGCCTGGGGCTATGCCTCGGTAGACGATCTCTGGAAGGCGGGCGCCGATGCGGTCGTCAACCACCCGCGCGAAATTCAGGCCTATGTTCCGGCCGATATTCTTGAATAACCTTTCTATCCGACTGACGAGGACGTGCCATGCGTGATCTCCTGAACGACCTTTCGGAGGGCCTGAGCCATCCCGACCCGATCCTGCGCGCGCAGATCCAGATGCAGAAGCCTCTGCCGAAGCGGTTCTACAAGGATGTCACCGTCGGCGAGGCGGAGGAGGGCGGTTTTACCATCCTTCTCGATGGCAAGCCGCTGCGCACTCCAGCCAAGAAGCCACTGACCGTCCCGACGCGTGCGCTGGCGGAGCTGCTTCGCGATGAATGGGACGCCCAGAAAGACGTGGTCAATCCGGTGGTCATGCCCGTCTCTCGGCATGTGAACACGGCCATTGATGGCGTCGCCAACGACACGCAGGCGGTTTTTGAGGACGTACTTCGTTTTTCTTCTTCCGATCTCCTCTGCTATAGGGCCGGCGACCCGGAAGCGCTGGTTGCGCGGCAGACGGACCACTGGGATCCCGTGCTGGACTGGTCGGCCAATGTGCTCGGCGCGCGTTTCCTTCTCGTAGAAGGCGTGATGCATCAGGACCAGCCGCGCGAAGCCATCGCCGCTTTTGCGGTAACGCTGAAGAAATACGACACACCGATTGCGCTTGCCGCTCTTCACACCATGACGTCTCTGACCGGCTCAGCCATTTTGGCGCTGGCGCTCGCGGAAGGGCAGCTGAAGCTGGAAGAAACATGGGCGCTCGCCCATCTGGACGAGGACTGGTCCGCCGAGCAATGGGGCGAGGACGAGGAGGCGCTGGAGCGCCGCGCCGTCAGGCTTGTCGACATGCGGGCGGCCCTCAATGTTCTGGAGTCGCTGAAGAGCGCCTCTTAACGCTTTTCTAACCCTGATCGTCGAACATGTGGCTACCTCACGTTAGGGGAGCCGCTGATCATGATTACCACGCTAAAACGCCTTGGCATTCTTGTGCTGGCGTGTTTCGTGCTCATGTCTTTCAGGCTGGAACCGGAAGCGACCAATACCGACCGGCTGCTTTACGACGTGCGCGGCGCGTTCGTCGCGGCACGCCCGGATGTCGCCCCGGCGCTGATGCAGTCCATCCATGCACAGGTGCAAAATGCGATCAAAACCACGGCGCGTGGAGAAACAAGGCCGCGCGTGGTGCTGACCATCCGACTTGCATCCGTTACACGCGGTCCCTTCCTGTTCGGGGAAAGGGCGTCAGCCAAGGTTATCGTCCGCGCCGCCGCCGTTGCGACGGGAGAGGTAATTGCAGAAGCCAAATTCACCGCCACCGTCGTCAGCTTCGACGATCAGTCAATAGAGCAGGAACTTGCCTATGGCGTCGCCGAACGCGTGATCCGCGAATTCAGGCTGAACCGGCGCGCTCCGACGACGCTTGCGACGGCTCTGTTTCCATAAGCAGGACACAAAAGGCGAGGGCGTGACGGCTATTCGTCCGCATCTCAGCTTCAGAAATATCTCAAGCTTCAATCGGGCGCATCTTCTGTGCCTCTAAGCTCACATACGTCGCGTATATATAATTGACATGCGACGCGTATGTAATTATCTGGCATACGTAACGTATGTAAATGGACGTCCGAAGCCTTCTTTGAATAAGAGCAACGCTTCTCGCGTCCATGACCACTCCAGCCAAAAGAGAGAGATCCACAATGACCGCACGCGAAGCAATTTTCCCCGCTAACAGGCATGCGCTTTACGAGGAGCATGGCTATTCCGCAGCTATCCGATCCGGTGACCTTCTTTTCGTTTCCGGCCAGGTCGGCAGCCGTGCCGATGGAACGCCTGAACCTGATTTTGGGCGACAGGTCCGGCTGGCCTTCGAAAATCTCAAGGCAACGCTTGAGGCGGCGGGCTGCACCTTCGACGACATTGTGGATGTGACGACGTTCCACACGGATCCGGAAAACCAGTTCGGCACGATCATGACCGTCAAGCAGGAGATTTTCAGCCAAAAGCCTTACCCGAACTGGACCGCCGTCGGCGTCAACTGGCTTGCCGGCTTCGATTTCGAGATCAAGGTCATTGCCCGTATCCTGTAATGTCAGGTTAGATATGAAGCGGCGGCGCTTAAAGGGCGCCGCCAACCTTCTTTCTATCCTTACCCCAGCCGCTCCGCATGCCACTTCAAATGGTCATCCATGAAAGTGGAGATGAAATAATAGGAGTGGTCGTAACGATCGTGCATGCGCAGCATCAGGCCGATATCCGTGCCCTTGATCGCCTCTTCGAACAGCCAGGGGCGTAGGCCTTTTTCCAGGAAACTATCGGCTTTGCCCTGATCGATCAGAAATTCGGGAAACCGTGCGCCATCCTCGACCAGCGAGCAGGCGTCATAGCGACGCCATGCGGTCCTGTCAGCACCGAGATATTTTTCCAGCGCCGGTTCCGACCAGTCTGCGGAAGAGGGTGCAACGATGGGTGCAAAAGCCGAGCAGCTCTTGAAACGCTCGGGTTTTTTCAGCGCAATGGTCATCGCGCCATGACCGCCCATCGAATGGCCGAAAATGGCCTGGCGGCTCATATCCGCGCGGAAATGCTGGCCGATTAGGGCAGGCAGCTCTTCCGTCACATAGCTGTACATCTGGTAGTGCTCCGACCACGGCTCCTCCGTGGCGTCGAGATAAAAACCGGCGCCCTTGCCCATCTGCCAGTTGGTCAGCTCATCCGGCACGTCATTGCCGCGCGGGCTGGTATCCGGGCAGACGATGATAAGTCCGAGTTCAGACGCCATGCGGCGATATTCGCCCTTCTCCATGACATTGGCGTGGGTGCAGGTGAGGCCCGAGAGATACCAGACAACCGGGCAGGGCTCATGAATCGCCTTCGGCGGCACATAAACCGCAAAGGTCATCTCAGATTTCAGGGTTTCCGATGTATGCGAAAATACGCCCTGCATGCCGCCAAAGGCCGTATTTTGCGAAATAATGTTCATGAAGACAGTCCTCTTGAAAAGAAAATCGGTTCAGCCCGCAAGCGAGACGGCGGCATTCACCGCCGCCGCTACCAAAACCGTATTGAAAAAGAAAGAAACGATGGAGTGCAGCAACGTGACCTTACGCATGGCGGTCGTGGTTACGCCCACATCCGACGTCTGCGCCGTCATGCCGATCACCACGGCGAAATAGAGAAAGTCGTAGCCGCAGGGTTCCTTCGTCCCCGGAAAATCCATGCCGCCGCGATGCTGGGGCTTGCCGTCGGCCATCGCCGGCCGCCAGTAAAGATGAGCGTAGTGCAGGGCGGTCATGGTGTGGATGGTCAGCCAGCCGAAGATCACCGAGGCGAAGGCGATGAGCAGCGCCCAGACTGTTTCGCCGGTATGATTGAGGGCCTGAAACAACGATACCACCGCGACGGCAACGGCAAGCAGCGTGACGGCGATGATGGCGACCGCAGGCAGATCATCGCTATCGGCATGGGCCTTCAGATGTTGCGCCGTCAACCCCGACAGGCGAAATGCAATCAAGGTGAGATAGGTCAGGAAGAACAGAACGGCCGCGATCTCGATCGCCAGCGGCGGCGCAAAAACCAGCGCCAGGCCAAGGCTCACGGCGCCGACCAAAAAAGCAATGACGAAAGGTTGATGGCGACGATAGCTGTTGCTTTTCATAGTGGCCGGGTTCATGGGTGGCGCCTCTCCGTTGGCGCCGTCATTTTTTGACACGGCGGCAGAAACGGTCAAGCGTCTCCAGAAAAGCCGAGCGGTCGCGCGGCGAAAAAGCCGCGTTATATCCCTTGCTTTCACCGGTTTCGCGCAGATGCGCGCCAAAATCGCGCATCGCCGTCGCCATCCCGATGTTCGACTGGTCAAAAACGCGGCCCGTCGGCCCGGTCACCAGCGCACCCTTGGCGACACAGCGGCCGGCCAGCGGCACATCGGCGGTGATGACGATGTCGTTTTCGGCTGCATGATCGGCGATCCAGTCGTCCGCCGCGTCGAAACCGGCGGATACGATGACGTTTTTTACCATAGGATCGCGCGACGGACGCAGGCCGGAATTGGCAACGAAGGTCACTTCCAGCCCATGCCGCTCCGCCACCTTGAGAATCTCCGGCTTCACGGGGCATGCATCGGCATCGACATAGATCTGCGGGTTTTGCGGCATGGACACTCTTTTCGGATAATTCCTGCCATGCTTCTAAGCGCAAACGCCGCGATTACCAAGCCCGCCATTGTTGAAATGCGGGTTCGACACAGGGCAGGGGCGCACTTGCGAACATCCCAAAAATCACCTATGTTCACTTTATGTTCTTACTTCCCAAAGGTTTCCCATGCTGGAAGATTTCATCGTGCAGGCCAAGTCCGCGACGTATGTTGGCGGCGGCAACAACTCCGCGACGCCCACTCGCAAGGGATCGCACGATCTCGGTTATCGGAACGGCGACTGGCACTATATCGACAGCTATTTCGGGGGAACCGATTTCATAGGTCAGGAGGTCGTTTGGCATCAGGGAACGGCGGTGTGGGCGATGAGTTATTACGGCCGCATCCTCCGGCCCGACATGATCGATGGCGCCACGGCCGGCAGGGTCATCCAGAGGTCGCTTTCCACGCTCTATCGTGAGGGCCGCTTTCTCGGCGGCTTCACCCACCCGGTGGAGAATTTGGTCTATGTCGACACGAATGCCGGAGAGTTCCAGTCCTTCACCGGCTTGGAGCGCATTTACCGGGGACACGTCGAGACATACCGGCTCGATTATCATGGCGGAATGATAAAGCCGTGAAAGAGGCGAAGGATGGGACGATGATGTTTCAACGCTCCATCGCCAGGCTTCAAATCATGTGAGTTCATGCTGAAGCGCGACTTGCGGGGCGTTTCAAGCTAGCTGGCATGCCGCATTTGGGCGAGCAGTTTCTTTCGGAAGACTTCCGCCGGCGTTCGATAGCCGAGGCATTTGCGCGGCGTGGCATTGAGCTGGTTACAGATCTCAATGAGGTCGGCGTCGGTTACGGATAAGGGATCGACCTCTCTCGAAAGCCATTTCCGTACCCGCCTGTTGGTATTTTCGACGGTTCCTTTTTGCCACGGCGATTGAGGGTCGCAGAACCAGGTCTGGGTGCCAATGCTCGCCTGTAGGTAAGGCCAGTCGGTGAACTCCGTGCCACGGTCGAACGTGATGGAACGACGGGCGAGGTGGGGCAGGGTCTGAAGTGCTTGCACGAGGCCGTTCATGACCGGTCGAGACTGCCGATCATTGTTGCGCAGAAAGATTGCAAAGCGGCTGACCCGTTCAACGAGTGATGTGACGTTGGCCTTTCCAAACTTCTTTCGGAACTGGATCAGGTCACACTCCCAATGCCCGAACTGCTTGCGATCGGCGACCACATCCGGGCGGCGCAGGATGTTGAGTTCCGGACTAAACCGTTGGCCATGCTTGCGTCTGGCATGTCGCGGTCGCCGCCGAGCTCGATGCTCCGGCAGGTGCCGCCACAGCTTGATCGCTTGGCCGTCAGATGAGTATGCAAACTTGTAGATGGTTTCGTGGCTAACCGATACTGGATGCCGCTCAAGGCGCATCCGGCCAGCGATCTGCTGTGGCGACCAGCCGTGCATGATCCGGTCGATGACAGATTGCCGGACATGCGAGAAGCGCATCAGCTTGCGCAGTTTGGTCCGCCGTTCGCAAGCCATGTCATGCGCCGTGACACAATAATAGCCGTTCAGATTGGAGACCGCGTCATCGATGAACATATTGCGCCGGATCTCGCGGAAAATTGTCGAGCGATGGCGTCCAAGCTTCTCGGCGATGATGTCAACAGTCAGGCCAGCCGTACGCCAGCGGGCGATCTTGCGTCTTTCATCCATGTCGATATGGGAGTAGGTGCGTTTCATTGCAGGTTCCTTGCGAGTGACAACCCATTGGTATCATTCGCAAGTCGCACTTCATCCTTGAACCCACCTCAGCCAAGCTGTTAATCGCATAAGATAGATTATGGAACTTATTTGATGCTGTGGGTCTGGATTTCAGCCGCATTCAACCACGATTGAAAAGCACGAAACGTTGAACCGAACCCAGCCCGTCAGATTGATTTTAGCGAAACACGTTTCTCAAGTTCATCTGTCAACTCTTTGCGTTCGCTATATCTGTCTGTGAGATAGCTGGAAGCGTCACGCGTCAGCAGCGTGAATTTCACCAGTTCCTCACAGACGTCGACGACCCGATCATAATAAGATGACGGCTTCATCCGGCCTTCCGCGTCGAATTCCTGATAGGCCTTTGCCACCGAGGATTGGTTTGGAATGGTAATCATCCGCATCCATCGGCCGAGAATTCGCATCTGGTTCACGGCATTGAAGGACTGGCTGCCGCCAGACACTTCCATGACGGCGAGTGTCTTGCCCTGCGTCGGCCGTACAGAACCGATAGCAAGAGGAATCCAGTCTATCTGTGATTTCATGATGCCGGTCATCGCGCCATGGCGTTCGGGGCTTACCCAGACCTGTCCTTCCGACCATTCTGAAAGTTCACGCAATTCCTGCACCTTGGCGTGGCTGACCGGCGCTTCATCGGGCAAAGGCAAGCCCTTCGGATCGAATATCCGAACCTCGCAACCGAGCCGTTCGAGCAGCCGCCCGGCCTCGAATGCCAGCAGACGGCTATAGGAGACTTCGCGCAGCGAGCCGTAAAGGATCAGGATGCGTGGTTTATGGGTCGAAAACGCCGGACGCAGAGCCACCGGGTCGATGCTGTGCAGGTGATGCCCCTGCAACGCGGGAAAACTATCAGGCAACGCGCTTTCCTTCACTGTCGAGGACCTGCTCGCCATCCTCCTTGAAGAACGGCCCTTTGAATGTGTCCGGCAGAATATCCAGCACGGCCTCTGAAGGACGGGCGAGCCTGGTGCCGAGTGGCGTTACGACAAAGGGACGATTGATGAGGATCGGCGTTTCCATCATCGCATTGAGCAACTGATCGTCAGTCAGGTCCGGATTGTCGAGACCGAGCTCGGCATAAGGCGTCCCTTTTTCGCGCATGGCTTCGCGCACCGTCAGCCCCGCATTCGCAATCATGCGTGCAAGCTGCTCGCGTGTCGGCGGTTCCCGCAGATATTCGATCACGGTCGGCTCGATCCCTGCCGCGCGGATCAGCGCCAGCGTGTTGCGCGACGTCCCGCAGGACGGGTTGTGATAGATGGTGGCGTCCATGGTCATTGCCTTTCGGTCGTTATCGTTCGGGAAACGGCGGGTGCAGCCTCATACCAGTCCTTCGAGCGGTTCACGATCCAGACGACCGAAAGCATGACCGGAACTTCTATGAGGACGCCGACAACGGTTGCCAGCGCCGCACCCGACTGAAACCCGAACAGGCTGATGGCAGCCGCGACCGCGAGTTCGAAGAAGTTGCTGGCGCCAATGAGTGCGGAAGGCCCAGCGACGCAATGGCGCTCACCCGTCATGCGGTTCAGGACGTAGGCGAGCCCCGAATTCAGATAGACCTGGATGAGGATGGGGATGGCAAGGAGGCCGATGACGGCCGGCTGGGCAATGATCTGCTCGCCCTGAAAAGCGAAGAGAAGAACCAGTGTCGCAAGCAGCGCCGCCAGCGAAATCGGCTGCAATTTCGCGAGAACGTAATCCAGCGTCCGTGAGGTTCCGTCAGCCATGAGCCGGCGCCTGACCAGTTGCGCGAGGATGACCGGAACGACAATATAAAGCGCAACGGAAAGAAGAAGCGTAGCCCACGGCACTGTAATGGCGGAAAGACCGAGCAGCAGGCCGACCACGGGAGCAAAAGCCACGACCATAATCGCATCGTTGAGCGCGACCTGCGACAACGTGAACAGCGGCTCACCCCGCGTAAGGTTGCTCCAGACGAAGACCATGGCCGTGCAAGGAGCCGCGGCAAGGATGATCAACCCGGCAATGTAGGAATCGATCTCACCGGCCGGAAGATAAGGGCGGAACAGCCAGCCGATGAAAAACCAGCCGAGCAGCGCCATCGAGAACGGCTTGACGGCCCAGTTGATGAACAAGGTCACGCCAATGCCGCGCCAGAACATGCCGACCTGCGAAAGAGACCGGAAATCGATCTTCAGCAGCATCGGAATGATCATCAGCCAGATCAGGATCGCAACCGGAATGTTCACTTTGGCGATCTCGGCCGCAGCGATGAGCTGAAAGACACCGGGCATCAGATGGCCGAGCGCCACACCGGCGACAATGCACAGAAACACCCAGACGGTCAGATAACGTTCGAACAGGGACATCAGGCCGACTTTCCTTCAGGATTGGTGGTTCCATCCAGTGCACCGATCTGTCGAAGCCGGGTCTCCAGCGCCATACGATCGATGGATTGCAGCGGCAGGCTGACGAAAGCCGCGATCCTGTTCTTGAGGAAACGAGCGGCCTGCGCGAAGGCGCGCTGAACCTCGATCTCAGAGCCGACCGTAGCGGCGGGATCCTCTATCCCCCAATGGGCAGTCATCGGATGGCCGATCCAGACCGGACAGGCTTCGCCGGCGGCGCTGTCGCACACCGTGAAGATGAAATCCATCCGTGGCGCATCAGGTCCGGCAAACACGTCCCAGCTTTTCGAGGTGAACCCGCTGGTCGGATAACCCAGCACGGCCAGTTCCCTCAGGGCGTGAGGATTTACCTCTCCCTTCGGCTGGCTACCGGCCGAATAGGCATTGAACCTCCCCTCACCTTCCTTGGCGAGAATGGATTCGGCAAGAATGGAGCGAGCGGAATTGCCCGTGCACAAAAAGAGCACGTTATAGATCTTATCGGTCATGGTTTCGGTCCGTGGTTAGATCGGTGGCCTGGCAAGCCCCGCGATCGAAGCAGAAGAGATGATGGACACCAGCCAGGCGGCGTTCATGACGGCGTCGCCTGCAAGCTGCAGCAGGGCGTCAGCTCGGCAATCAACGGCGCGCAAAGCTCGGTCGAACCACCGCAGCAATCTTTCAGCAGAAACAGGGTCAGCAGGCGCAACCCGTCAAGATCGGCACGATAGATGACAGACCGGCTTTGCCGCTCGCTCTTGACCAGACCGGCCCGGGAAAGCGTGGCGAGATGCGCCGACATCGTGTTCTGGGGAACGGCGAGAAGACGCGCAAGCTCACCGGCCGGAATGCCATCCGGCTCGTGGCGCACGAGAAGCCGGAAGGTCTCCAGTCGGGTAGATTGGGCGAGCGCGCCAAGCGCGGTGATTGCACTACTGTTATCCATAAATCCAGAATAATGGATATATTGAATGTGTCAAGTACCGAATATCGTCATGGTCGACAGGTTGGGCGAAGGAATCCCCCTCGCCCTGCCCGTGCACGCGCTTAAACCAGCTTCGCGTCGTAAAGCCGTTCCATGAAACCGCGCGGCACGACGGTCCTGGAAATTTCGGCCAGCGGAAAGCCGCTACCGGCGAGCGGCAGAAAACCTTTTTCGAAGGCATAGTCGAGATAGCGCATCATCAGCATGACATCGCATTCATGGCAGCTTATCCCGCTTCCCGCGAGCGCCTTCCGGGTGTTGGCAGTATCGTATTTGCCGCTGTCGCGTACATAGTCGCCATTTCCCAGCATTGACAGCAGATCGGTGAAGACCGAGCTGTATGCCTTGCCCTCCCGCAGCATCCGGCCCTGATTGAGCGCATCGAAATAATTGTCGCGCGAGAGTTCGCGGATCACGTAGCCGCAATCGCGCACCTGTTCCACCAACGTATTCCAGTCGATGGGCTTCGGGTTGACGAGATTGAAGGTGCGGCGGTTATGCACACGCCAGTTCATGGCGAGGTGAAGGCTTGCCCGCGCCACATAGTCGACCGGCGTGATGTCGAAATCCTCATCAGACGCGAAGGTGAAGCCGGTTTCCACGATTGCGCGCACCGCTTCGTAATAAATGCCCTTCACCTTGGTCTGCGTCAACGGATAACGCCCGGTGCGGCTGTCGCCCCAGATATTGCCCGGCCGCACGATAATGAAATCGAGGCCCTTTTGCCCGGCGGCATGCATCAGCTTTTCCGACTCGAATTTGGAGCGTTCATAATCCATGTCGGGAAAACGCTGACCGACATCGAGCGCATCCTCATAAAGCGTGAAATCCTCATAGATCTTGTCGCCAATGACGCTGAAGCTCGATGTGTGCAAAAGGGGAATTTTCCCCTCGAGGCACAGCTCCACCATGTTAGCCGAACCGCCGACATTGACCGGCGCAATCCTGCTATAGGAGGCGATCAGATTGACATTGGCCGCGCAATGCAGCGCAAGGTCGATCCTGGCGGCAAGATCGCGCCACACCTGCCGTTGCAAGCCTAGATTGGACCGGGAAACATCGCCGAGAACCGGCACGATGCGCGCGTCGGCCTCCTGCTTCAGGCTGCGCTCCTCATCGTAGCAGAACAAAACGCTTTCAATCTTGCTTTTTGCCTCTGCCGCATCGGCCGCGCGTACAAGGCAATAAATCGTCACTTTCGTCGCGCTCAATAGTTCCTGCAGCAAACGGCCGCCCATCACGCCGGTGGCGCCGGTCAGCAGGATGTTTTCCACATCGTTCCCATATGTCATCGCCGATCTCCGTTCACAGCGTTCCGACCCGCATGCCGCCATCCATGGGGATCACCGCGGCATTGAGATAATTGGTTTTGCAGGTGGCAAGGAAAGTCACGACTTCCGCCACATCCTCAGGCGTGCCCCAGCGCCCGACCGGCACGATGGAGCGCACCAGACGTTCATCGGCCACCGTGTCGTTGATGCCTTCCTGTTCGAAAGGCTTCGACATGTTGGTCTTGCAGATACCCGGCGCAATCGCCGTGACGCTGATGTTGAACTGGCCAAGCTCCTGCGCCCAGGATTCCGAAGCCTTGATGAGGCCAGCCTTGGAGGCGGCATAAGCCGCCCCGCCCCCTGCCCCCCAGATGCCCGCAATCGATGCAATATTGATGACGCGCCCGTAACGCTGGCGCACCATGGAGCGCGTGAATACGCCGGTGCAGTTGAACGCGCCCGCAAGGTTGACGTCGATGACCTTGCGGGACTGCGTCTGGCTGCGATCGTTGACGCAATAGGTGCGGTCGAGAATGCCGGCATTATTGACCAGCACGGTCACCGGCAGTCCCATTTTATCGGCAATAGCGCCCGACGCCTGCTCGACGCTGCCATGGTTCGTCACATCCATGGCGAAAATGCCGAGCCGCTCGGGATTGCCGGCCTCCCGCGCAAGGCGTTGCAGCGCGGCGACGTCGATATCCGTTGCCGCCACAGCATAACCCACCTCCAGCAATGAGAGGGTAATGGCGGCGCCGAAGCCCCCGGAAGCACCTGTCACGACCGCAATTTGCTGGCTCACGCGACTTCCTCGTCCTTGAAGGCGATTTCCATGACCTTGCGCGCATTGACGAGCGCATCGGAAATGCGTTCCTCGAAGAAATGCACATCGTCCTGGTTCATCAGGAGGTTGGAATAGATGCGCGAAAGCGGCGAGAACTGGATGCCGTGGCGCTTGCTCACCTCGCGGATGATGATGTCGCAGAATTTCACCTTGTGCGAATAGCCCTCGGAACGATCCACCGGCTCTTCCTGCGAGTGATAGACCAGCGCCGTCGGCATGCCCTGAATGACGAGCGGCATGCCGGCAGCCTTCGCCGCCCTTGTAAAGACGCCCGAGATCTGCTCGGTGTAGCGGCGCATCCGGTCGTAGCAACCGGGATCCTTTTCAACGATGTCGAAAGTCGCCTTGATCGCAGCGAGACCCAGCGGATAACCGTTGAACGTGCCGGCATGGATGACCTTGCCGCGCGTATAGAGGTCCATGATGTCGCGCCGGCCGGCGATGGCGGAAATCGGCATCGAACCGCCGCCGAGCGCCTTGCCGAAGGTGGCGAGATGCGGCGTCACACCGAGAATATCCTGCGCACCGCCGAGGCCGAGGCGCACGCCGGTAATGATCTCGTCGAAGATCAGAACGATATTATTCTCTTCGCACAGTTCCTTCGTCCGCTCCAGATAACCTTCGACCGGGAAGATACCGCCGCCATTGATGCAGATCGGCTCCATCAGCACGGCCGCGATCTCATTACCGTAACGGCGGATGGTGGCTTCCAGCGCATCGATATCGTTCCACGGCAGCATGAAGCTCTGGCTTTCAAGCACACCTTCCGCACGGCCGAGCGTATCGAGCATGTCGCCCTGGTATTTCTCCGGCACGGGAAAATCGAGATTGTCCTTCTTGCGGAAACCCATGACGTTGTCGGCATTACCGTGATAATGGCCATGGAAGCGGATGAAACGGTTCTTGCCGGTAAAACCGCGCGCCAGCCGCAGCGCATTCTGCACCGCCTCCGTGCCGCTGAGGCAAAAGCGCACCATCTCGGCGCAGGGGATGTGCTTGATCATCAACTCCGCCACCTCGATCTCCAGATCGCAGGTATCGACGGACGTGACCTTTTCCATGTAGTGGATCAGCGCCTCATTATAGGCCTCGTTGTGGTGACCGACGAAAAGCGCGCCGAATTTGCAGAACAAATCCAGATGTTCGTTGCCATCCAGATCCCATACGCGGGAATTGCGGCCCTTGTTGAAGGGCACGACGAAGGCGCGCTCGGCATCGCCGAAATTATAGTGGGTGCCGCCCGGCATCAGTTCCCAGAGCCGCTTGTAGAAATCGCGCGAAATCTTCAGCGTCAGCTTGCTGTCTGTATCTGTGATCATGGCTGTGCTTTCTCCAGTTGGGCCGGCTATGCTGCCGGGACGGTTCCGATTGGCAGGGAGGAGTTTGGTGAGGACGGCATGAGGTGCGGCGCGGAATGGCCCGCCCAAGGCCGGTAACGATAAAGCGCTTCCGGCACCGGCATGCCCGCATGTTTAAGGGCGGCAAGCCGCGCCAGATAGGCCGCATTGCGCATCATAAGATCAGCGATTGTGAAGACTGAGCGGCTTTCAACCGCCTCATAGGGGCTGCCGCGCAGCCACTCGTTGATCGCGCCCATGGCCGGGCCGCACCATATCTGGTAGTCGACCGCGCGGGCTTTCGCCCCGGAAATCGCCCAGCGGGAGGATTGGCCGAGATACCACTGGAAGACCAGCGCCATACGTTTCTTCGGATGCGCTTCCGCCGCTTCGAGAATTTTGGGATTGCCGCGCGCCTTGAAAAACTGCCGTGTCTCCTCCCAGACCTGCGGCAGCGATTTCTGGAAAATCACGCTCTCCAGACCGGCGATCTCGGCGGCCGGAATATCTTCGAGGCCGTCATATTGCTTGTAGAGATTATAGAGTTTCTGCGCACGCATGGCATACATGGTGCCTCCCTTCAGCACCTGCACCTTGGAGCCGATCTCGAACATGTCAGCGGATGGCGCCATCGCCACATCGTCCATTTTGGCGCGTCCGAGCAGCGCTTTCACCTGTGGCGAGGTGCCTGCCTCGATGCAGGCCTGGTTGATCGAACCGGTGCAGACATAGGCCGCGCCCATGGCGAAAGCGGCGTAAACCGCCTGCGGATTGCCGATACCGCCCGCCGCACCGATACGGACGCGGAACGCCTCGCCGCGGGTTTCGACGATGTCGTCACGCAACGCCGCAATGGAAGGAAAGGCGCAGCTCAGCACGCCATTATCGGTATGGCCGCCGGAATTGGCCTCGACGGTGATATCGTCTGCCATCGGCACCTCGCCCGCCATCTCCGCCTGATCGGCAGATATCAGGCCGTCCTCCACCAGCCTCGCCAATATTTTTTCCGGGGCCGGATGGATGAAATGCTGCGCCACCTCGCGCCGCGAAACCTTGGCGATGATGCGGTGGCGGATGTCGATGCCGTCCTGCCCATTTTGGGCAAGCCCGGACGCACGCCAGTAAACAACGGCCGGCGACAGGTTCATATAGGCTGATGCTTCCACAACCCTGACGCCGTGGCGGATGCACAGGCGCACCACGTCCATCTCCCATTCGGCATCGCCGGGATTGTGAAGAAGATTCACGCCCCAGGGTCCATGTGGGAGAGCCGCGCCGATGCGCGCCAGCGCCGATGCGACACGCTCGCGGCCGAGCCCGCCCGCACCGAGAAAGCCGAGAAGCCCCTGCCGGCCTAGCGCAATCACCATGTCCTCGGAATTGATGCCATTCGCCATTGCGCCGGCGTAATAGGCCATGCGCACGCCGTAATCGTGAAGGAAGGCTGGATCGCCGAGCTGCTGCGGTTCCAGCGCCGGCACCATGCCCTCGCATGCCTGCGCGTCGTTGCATGTCGTTTCAAGCGACAGCCGGTCGCCGGCATTCACCACATAGAGCCGGCGACCGAGATCGGCGAGAAGCCGGCCGGTCGTCTCGATGGAAGCGGGGCTACCGGCCTGTTTTCGCCATGCCCGCAGTAGCGGTTTGGAATTGATGTGCAGGTTCTCGTTCATGCTGCGGCCACCCATGATGATTGGTCGTTGCGGCGACGGGAAAAACCGGCGCCGAGATTGTCGCAAATGCCGATGACATTGTCCTTGTGGATGATCTCGGCGACGAAAACGAAGGATGCGGCCTCCAGCGTGACGCCATCCTCGCCATAGGCGACGTCGATCGATTTGCAGGTCAGCCGGTAGCGCAGCATATCGTGCTGCGGCTTCACCTCGCCGCGGAACTTGGCGCTGTATTGGTGATCGGTCAGCGTGTGGCCATGGAGGCCGGGAGCCGAATAAAGCCCGAGATAGGCGAGGTAGAATTTGAGGAGCTGTTCGCAGCCTTCCACCAGCAGCGTTCCGGGCAGGCAGGGGTCGTTCTTGAAATGCGCCCTGAAAGCCCAATGGTCGGGATCGATATCGCGCTCGCCCACCACCAAGCCGAGGCCAAACGCCCCGCCTTTCGGGTCGACGGAGACGACCCGGTCGAGCATCCGCGCCATTGGCGTCCAGAGCTTTGGCGGAACGGCGTCGGTTCGATAGTCGGGTCCGAAGCAGCCGGCGGGATTGCCAGCGCCCAGCGCCTCGATCTCGGCATTGCCGAAATGCTGTTTCGCGCAGGTGAGAAGCGGCGTGAACGGGTTTCGCACCGGGCCGTCATTCTTGAGGAAAGGCGCTGGATCCACGCCCTTGGACCGTTCCAGATCGCGCGGCAGGAAGAAGCCGGAATTCGCCTCCAGACGGAAGACGGGCCGCTCATCCGCAAGGCACCAATATTCATAGGAGACCAGAATATTGCGGCCGACCTTGAGGAAGGATTTGATATCCACCCGCCCGCGCAGCAATTCGCCGGTGCGCGGCATTTCGCCGTAAACGAAGGTGCGGCTGTCCACCGCCCGATAGCGCAACTCGCCCCTGAAGAGCTGGTCGCAGCCGATGAGCGTGAAGGCGACGATCATCGCATGCGAGGATTCCAGCGCCACGAAAGCCGGAACCTTGTCCTCGCACATGAACCAGGCGTCGTCAGGCAGATCGAGTTCCCATTCGATGCGGCACGGCTCCAGCGCTCCTGCTTTTGCGGTCGTATCGGTGATGCGGGACGCGAACATATAGGGCGGTGACGGCATACGTGTGCGGATCGCGTAGCTATCGGCCAGTGCATAATCCGGCCCGAGCACGCGGCTCACCGAACCGTCCGTCAGCTCGACCAGTTGCGCTTCGTCGAACAGCACGGGGCGCGAAGGCACGACCGTTTCGCTGGCTATCATATGGCGCAGGCGACGATAGAACACCTGTTCCGTTTGCATGAAGCGCAGATTTGTGCGGGCATTGCGGACCGCCTGCCTCTGCTGCCAGTCCAGCGGCAGGCGTTGGAGGCAGTCGGTAACCGGTTTGGGGAAAGATTCGGCCACCACCGCCGGGGACGGCCGATGCGGCGTCCCGAACCGTGATTTTTGAAAGAGGGCGATATTGGCGGGATCGAGAATGACCTCGGGGATGGTGCGTTCCCGTCCGGTGAAAACCCTGACCAGCAGCGGATCGGCCGCCGGCGCCTTCACCGATGGACCCGTGGCATGCGGCCGCGCCGAGGCCGGACTTTCGAGCACAATATGCGCATAGGCCCGGTCGACACCCATGCCGCTGACGGCCGCCAGCTGCCGCCCGTTGGTGGATCGCGGCGACAGGCCGTAATGTAGAGCCAGCGCCGTGTTGATCAGGCTGAGCATGCCGGACGCCGCACCGAGATGTCCGTAATTATTCTTGGAACTTCCAACCGGAACCGACGTGCCATAGACCTTTTCCAGCCCATCCGCCTCGACGCGCGCCTCCGCGTCCTGCGCCATGCTGTAGCGCTCGATATAGCTGATATCCGCAGGTGCGACGCCCGCTTTTTGCAGGCAGGCCTGCGCCGTACGGGCCACCGCATCCGCCGATGGCAGGAAGCTCACGCCGGGGGTCGTGTCATGCTGTATTTCAAGCGCGCGCAGACGTGCATAGGCCCGGCCCGCCGCCCCGCTCCCAGCCTTTTCCAGCATCAGGACGCCGCAGCCCTCGCCCACCGGCTGGCTGCGATGGGGTGTGGCATAGACCATGTTTTCCAGCCCGCCATCGCAGGCGCTGCTGGCCAGAATGACGGCGTCGACCATATGTTCGGAGAGCATGTAGCGTGCCAGTTGCAGCCCCTTGAAAGCCGAGCTTTCATGCGAGCAGAGTGCGAAGGCCGGACCGTCGAGCCGCAGATGCGCTGCGACACGGCTTGCTGCAATATTGCCGACCCCGCCGGTGATCCCTTCGGGGAAGGGTTCCGGAAACAGGCTGTCCTTGACGATCCTCTGCAGCGCCTGCATCTGCTCGGCGGAAAGCGTAATGCCGCACCGATCGAGGCTATCGCGCAATTGCCAACCGATCTCGTTGCGTGCCTGATAGCGCAGGCAACTATGATCGACATCCCTTGCGACGATCACCGCAATATTGCGTCTCTGCCCGTCGAGCGCATAACCCGCATCGAGAAAAGCCCGCTCGGCCACTGGCAACAAGAAGGCATGGGCGAGAAGATGATTGCCGATGACCTTGGGCGGCAGCTTGAAATGGCGGCAATCGAAATCGAAGCTCTCGATATAACCGCCCTCCGGCGCTTCATCCATGCCGCCGATGGCGAGAATATCGCGGCGCTGCTCGAGGCCGAGCCAGCGCGTGCGCGGCAGGGGCTGGAACCATTGGCGTCCGGTGGTGATGGTCTCGCGGAAGATTTCCACATTGTCAGTTCCCGGTAGGGCCATGGCGATGCCGACAATATCCAGTTCTGCCGGAGCCACGACCCGCGTGCTCGCGGCGACCGGAACGGCCCCATCGGCAACATGTTCGCGCAGCACCATATGGCCGTTCACACCGCCGAAACCGAAGGCGTTGATGCCGGCGCGGCGTGGTTTTCCCCCCTTTGCCCAGGGGTGGTTTTCCCGCACGATATGGTCGCGGTTGACGAGGCCCTTCGGCGTGGCGACGAGGTTCTCGATATCCAGCGTCGCCGGTATCAGATCATGGCGCATGGCCAGAAGCACTTTCAGAAGGCTAGCCATGCCGGATGCGGTGAGGCTGTGGCCGTTATTGGCCTTGTTTGCGCCAAGAAGCGGCAGCTTGGTTTCGCCGAAGAAACGCTCGATGGTGGAAAGCTCCACCTGATCGCCGGCCGGCGTGCCGGTCGCATGACATTCCAGATAGTCGATGTCGGGCGAAATGCCGGCATAGGCGCGCTGCAGCGCCAGCATCTGCCCATGCGGGTCCGGCAGCAGCATATGTTTGGCGCCGCCATCGTTGGAAATGCCGATCGCCTCGATGACGCCGTAAATCCGGTCGCCGTCACGGAGTGCATCCTCGTAACGTTTCAGCGCCACGATGCCAGCGCCCTCCCCGGCCTTCAGCCCCTGCGAAGCGCGGTCGAAGGGAACGGAACGCCCATCGGACGGAAACGCCTGCAACACGTTGAAGCCGTGGTCGAGATAAATATGATCGGCATGGCAGACCGCCCCGGCCAGCATCATGTCGGCGCTGCCGTCGAGAAGGTAGGAACTCGCGACGCGGATCGCATAAAGCGCCGAGGAGCAGGCCGCATCGATGGCATAGGTCGGGCCGGACAGGCCGAGCGCCAGAGCCGCGATGGTGGCATTGTGGCTGCCGGTCATGAGGTTGAGACCGGAAAGCCCCGAGGCATCCCAATAGGAAGCAAAGGAAAAATCCGGCCTGTCGAGCAATTCGCGCAGATAGGGTTCGAGAATGCGATGATAGAAACCCGACATCAGGCGTTTGCCCGAATGGGTCGGCATGCCGATATTGCCGGCGATCAGGCCGCAGCGCTTCGGCAACGCGGCGCTATCCTCTAGCGCCTGACGTGCGGCATGCATCGTCCAGTGAAACAGCGGATCGAGCGCGCGAAGCTCATTGGCCGGCAGCCGGTAACCCTCGGCATCGAAACGGAAGTCACGCACATGTCCATTGCTAGTATAGCAGATGTGGTCTGGCGTTCCCGGCTCGGGATGATGATAAAGGGCGGGATCGACGCCCAGTTCGACGGCGGAAAGCGGGGAGGTGCAGTCCCTGCCCTCGACCAGATTGCGCCAGTAACGGTCCGGCGAATCCGCTCCTGGGAAAACGCATCCGAGCCCCGTGATTGCTATCTGTCCCATCGCCATAGTCCTTCGTCAAATTGCGCGCAGAAGAGAGCGTTCCCGGCCTGAACGACCAGAAGCGGAATGTGGAATGCGTCTCTCTGCCTGTTGTTACGGGTGCCCCGGAAAGCCTTCGCTTTTCCGAAGAATTGTCGGGCGGCTATTCAGCCGCCTCGACCTTTTCTTCACGTCCCACCAGCCGCGCGCGCAATTGCCGGGAAATGGTGAACTGGACATCCGACAGCCGGAAATGAAGCTGCCCCACCTCGTCATGCACGGCGATATCCACCAGCAGGCTTGCCTGTGTGAGGGATTTGATCGTCATGGAGAGGAAGAACGGCTCACCGAAACCGAGCGTGGCGAACCGGTCGACACGGCCGATGGCGGAAGGCAATCCGGCATAGTCGCTGCCGAGGATCAACCACAGCCACGGCGCCTGCATGAAGACGTCACCGATATAGGCGTTGAAGGATGTGGTGCGGAACCGCCCCTGCATCGCTTCTTCCACCGGCGTGAGTTTACAGGCGAGCGTCAGGCCATGGTCGCCGCCATTCAGCACCTCCCGCAGCCCCCGGAAACTTGGACCGTGGAACAGCAGCGGGCCTTCCTGCGGCGTGCCATAGAGCGGATAACCCAGCGGCTCATCATCTTTGCGCAGATCGAAGGAACCGAGGCGCGGGCGAAGGCTCATTTCACGGCTCAGGACCACGGTGCCGATATAGCGGTTGTGACGTTCGGAACCCGACCCGCTGAAAACCGAGATCGTCAGCGCATGCCGGTCGCCGGCAGCCAGGCCATGGGTCGCCACCGCCGGTTCGATCTGCGCCTCCAGAAGGCAGGTTTCCCCGCTATGCAAAGCAACGCCCTTGATAACCTTGAAGCCGAGCAGGGTCTCGAAACGGTAGCCGGGCAACATGTCTTCCGCTAGCTTCACCAGCCAGCTCGCTGCCGCCGTCGCCGGCAGGACGAACCGCCCGTCGACCACATGGTCGGCGAGGAAGGGCGCGGTATCGAGATTGACGACGCGTTCGACAATGCGCGAGGCCGTTATCGTCTTGACTGTGTACGCCACCTTGTAGCTGTCGCCGCCCACCAGGATCTGCGCAGCCTCGCCGGAGCCGAACTCGTCGGCGAAGAACCTGCTACCCGTTTCCACCGGAATGATCGCCAGCCCGCGCTCACTATACGCCTTCTTGAGCACGTCATTGACCATGCCGCTATCCCACGGACCCCAGCCGATGCTGCGGACGAAAGCATCGGGATAGTTCGCCTTGAACATATGCGCGAACTTGTTCAGCGCCTCGTTCGCCATGGCGTAGTCGGTTTGCCCGGCATTGCCGAAGAAACCTGAGACGGACGAAAACAGCACCAGATGCCTTATTGCCTCCGGCCGGAGCGCCTGCATGAGGTTTTGCAGGCCGCGCACCTTGGTATCGAAAACCGCGGTGAAATCCTCAGCGGTCTTTTTCTCGATACGCTTGTCGGCCAAAAGGCCAGCGCCATGGATGATGCCAGTAACCTTGCCGAGGGTTTCCTCGACGGCGACGACCGTGCGCTCGACATCATTCGCGTTGGCGATATCGCAGGCGAAATAAGCCGCCTTGCCGCCCAGTTCTTCGATCCTGACCAAGGTCTGGCGGATTTGTGCCGCATGGCGCAGGCCATTCAGCATTTTTTCCACTTTTACCGGCGTCGGCTGTTCGCCTTCGGCCTGCATGGCCGCAATCGCCGCCGCCTTGAGGGCCTCATCGCCCTCGATGCCCTCGGCCCATTCGGGCAGCGGCGCATCGATATCCGTGCGTCCCAGCAGGGCGAAACGGACCGGGTGACGTTCGGCCAATGCAATCACGCAATCGGCGGTAATTCCGCGCGCTCCGCCGCTGACGAGCAGCACGCTGTCCGCATTGAGCCCGGTCTCCTGCTGGGTTGTCACCGGTTCGGCGCGGCCTGTCAGGGTCATACGGGATCCTTCAGAACCGCGTCCAACCTCCACCAGCGCCGTCTGCGGGTCTTCCAGCTCCTCGATGATGAGGTCGGCCGCTTCTTCAGCCGTGAGGTCCGGATCAATATCCACCCAGCGGCAAAAGACGTCTTCCCATTCGACGGCGAGCGATTTCGCCAATCCGCCGACACTCGCGCCGGCCGCGTTGAAGAGGCCCCTGCCCGCCGTTCCCAGCGCACCGTCATATTGGCTGACGGCGAAGAAGGTGCTGCGCCCCTCTGCATGCGTCAGTCGCGGTTGCAGGACGCCGGCCATTGTGAATAGCGTCTCGGCGGCGTCATATCAGACCTCGGCAAAGACTTCACCGAGCGATGCCGCTCCAGTTGCAGGTTGCAGATGGATGAAGCCGCCAATCGGACCTTCCGCCTGTTCGATTTCGGCGATCAAAGTCTCGATGGCCGCTTTGCCGCGGTCCTGGAGACTGTAATCTCTCACACCCTCCACGGCCGTTCCGGCAGCTTGCTGCTTTGCGGTTCTTTTGCCCTTTGCCGGTTTTGCCGGCGCGGACAATTGAATACGGGTGACTTTCTGCCCCTGCCCCATCAGGCACGCGGCCAATATCTCGCTCAATCCCTTGCCGTCATCGACGATAAGCCAGATGCGGCCGGCGGCGAGCGCCAGCGGCATTCTGTCCGGCCGCGAAAGGTCCTGACGCACCACAAGTTGACGATAGACGACAGGGGCGGCGATAACCGGCTGAGCAAGAGGCGCGAATGCATCCTGCTCAGCCAAAGCTTTTTTTGGTTGGGAGTCCTCCTCGTCGCCCGTGCCGGAGAGCTTCGTGGATGTCACCACACCGAGACGCTGGAGGGTAACGACGGAAGCACCGACCGCGGCAGACGCGCTGGCGGGGGCGGCAGGCTTCGGCGTTTCCGTAACGGCGGTCACGGGTGACACGCCTTTGATATCGGCCAGCAATTCGCCGATGGTGCGCAGGAAGAACTGCGTCATCTTGGCGATATTGCTCATGGTTTCGATATCGAAATTCTCGTCGTTGCGGTTCTTGTCCGCATCGTCCAGAAGCCGCGTGCCATTCGACAGACGGTCGAACATCGCGCCGAAAATTTCCAGACGCTTGATGGAGTCTATGCCGAGATCGGCCTCCAGATCCATCTGGTCGCCGATCATGTCGACCGGATATCCCGTGCGCTCGCTGACGATTTCCGTTAATTCGCGGATCAGCCGCTCTTCGGTTATGGCTTCAAGGACTGCGATTCGCGACTGATCCTCGGCGCTGAGAAGCGGAGCCTGAGCAGCCACCGGCATTGACTGAGGAACGGACATTGTCGGCACAAGCGGTTTCGGAGCGACAATGGCCGTAACCGGGGCAGCGGACGGCTGCGTAGCCGACACAATGGCGGGCTTTGTCTCCGTCTGCGGCGCGGGCGCCAAACTCTGATGATGCGGCAATGCCAGCGGTTCCGCCGGATTCGGCATCTCTAGCGTGTTCGGCAAAAGGGCAGGCACAGGCGCACGGCTGCGGACCGCCTCGCCGCTCATCAGCGACATCTGGTTGTCGAAATATCGCTCATGGTTGGAATGGTAGAGTTCCTGATTGCGCTCCAGCAATTGCAGGCTGCGGGCCAGACTTGTGGTCATGCTCTCCATCTGCGGATGGCCGTGGAACTTCTCCAGCAGGCTGTGCTGCTTGCTGACCAGAGACCCCAGCATGTCGATATAATCTTTCTGGTTGGTCTGGAACTGCTGGTGAAGCTGGCTGAGCAAATTCTGGCTTTCGATCTGCCTGTCCATCTGGTCCGGCTTCGGAATATTCTCGGATTGGCGCGTCATTGTTATCTCGATCCTGTCAGTGGCATGGGAGGGCTGAGTGGAGGAGGACAAATTGGGGGAGACGGGTTCTGCAACCAGTGCGGGAGCGTTCTGTACGGGCTGAGGCGCGGTTTGGGGCGGCGGATAAACGGACGGTTCGGTCCCGCGTCGGGCGGTGCGCTCGGCGAGGAATTTCTCCACCACGCGCGTATCGTGGCGCAACGCATGTTCACGTCGCTTGCGGTTCTTCTCGGTTAGGTAAAAACCGCCCTGAAGGGTAAAGCTGGAAGCCTGCCTGTCCGGCCGCTCCTCCGGCGAACGCTTGCGGGCGTAAGGGTCAGCCGCGGAAAGGGGCACGCCCTCCACCACCAGCTTCGCCAGCGCCCTGCGCAATTGCACTGCTTCTTCGCCATTGGCGCTTGGATTGAGCGAAACCACCGCATGCGGCTTGCCCTTTAGAATGTCGGCGGTCAGTTTGCCGAGAATGCCCTTGGGACCGATCTCGACGAACAGATAACCGCCATCGGCGTAGAGCCGCTCGATCATATCGCGAAAACGCACCGGCTGTACGAGCTGCCCCACCAGCGCATCGCGATAATGCGCGGGGTCATCGCCGTAGGGTTCGGCCGTCGCGCTCGAATAAAGCGCGCAGCGCGGTCTTGTGAATTCGACGCCGGCAATACCTTCCCGGTAGGGATCGGCCGCATGGCTGACATAGGACGTGTGGAAGGCTGTCGAAACGGGCAGGGTCTGGCTGCGGCGGCCACGCTGCGAAAGCCAGGCATGAGCGCGCGCAATGGCTTCCGTGGAACCGCCGAAAACAAGCTGTTCCGGTGCATTGTCATTGGCGATCACGATATCCGGGACGGCGGCAAGCAATTCTCCTGCCTCCTCTTGACGCATCTGCGCGGCGAGCATCGCACCCGGATCGGCAAAGCCGCTCGGCATCTCGACGGCGCGGCCGCGCGCTATCGAGGCACGGTGAAAATCCGCATCCGAAAGCACGCCCGCCGCCCAGAGCGCGGTCAACTCGCCATAGCTGTGCCCGGCGACAAAATCAGGCGCAAAGCCGAGACGTCGCAGCAGCCGGAAGTAGCCGGCGCTCACCGCACCGATGGCCGGTTGCGCATTGGCGGTGCGGGTCAGCTCGCGGGCCTGCGCGAGAGTTTCCTCATCGGAAAAGGCCGGCTGGGGGTAAATGACAGCCGACAAAGGCGGAAAGCCGGCAGCGAGCGCCACGGCATCGGCCTCCTCCACCGCCTGACGCAGCTCAGGATAATCAAGGGTCACGCCCGCGCCCATATTGACATATTGCGCGCCCTGCCCCGGGAAAAGCGCAACGATACGGCCTGCAACCGGCGCCGCCTCGGGCCGGTAATAGATGCCAGCCGGATGTTCGAACGCCTTGTCAGACCCGGATTGCAGCAGGGGCACGGCCTGCGCCAGAAGTTCATGCGCCTCTTCCGGCGTCGCTGCCGCGAAAGCGAGACGGGCGGAGGATGGCGCAGGGGCGAGCCTGCCGCCATCCGCCAGATGTGCCTCGAAAAAGGCAGCCTTCGCCTCCCCGGAAAGCTGCGAAAGAGCGTCTAGGCACGTCGCCTCCAGCAAGGCGGGTGTCGGCGCATGAAACGCCAGAACCTGCGCCGACCGGCTCAGCCTATAGGCCTCTTCGCGCGTTTCCGCTTCGTATTCTTCCAGAATGACGTGGAAATTGGTGCCGCCGAAACCGAAGGCGCTGAGCGCCCCGCGCCGCAATTCGCCGCCCGGCGGGCGCATCCACGGGCGCGCCAGCGTATTGATGTAGAACGGCCGGGTCAGAGCCTCTGTCGGTTCCTCCACATTGATCGTCGGCGGCAGAACCTTGTGATAAAGGCCGAGCGCCACTTTCATCATCGCCACCGCGCCGGCCGCGCAACGCGTATGGCCGATCTGCGATTTGATGCTGCCGATGGCGATGGAATGGCTCCCATCGATACCCTGCTCCTCGGACAGCCTGAGGAGGCTCTTGATCTCGGTCTCGTCGCCGGATTCCGTGCCGGTGCCATGCGCCTCGATCAACTGAATGTCGGCCAGCGTCAATCCCGCCTGGGCATAGGCGCGCTTCAGCGCCTTTACCTGACCTTCCGAACGCGGCGCGAAAATGCTCTTGGCGCGGCCGTCGCTGGAAGCGCCGAGCGCCCGGATCACCGCATAGATGCGGTCGCCGTCACGCTCGGCGTCCGAAAGCCGCTTCAGCACCAGATAACCGACGCCATCGCCCAGCATCATGCCGTCCGATTTCTTGTCGAAGGGCCGCGATCGGTTGCTTTTCGATAAAGCCGGCGTTTTGCTGAAGCACAGGAAAGAGAAAATCGAATTTTCGAGATTGACGCCGCCGGTCAGAACGGCGTCGCAGCTGCCATCCGTCAATTCACCGATAGCGGCCTTGATGGCGGCGAGACTGCTCGCGCAGGCGGCGTCGACCATGTAGGACGTGCCGCCGAGATCGAAATAGCTGGCGATGCGGCCACAGGCCACATTGCCGAGAAAGCCGGGAAAACTATCCTCGTTCCATTCCAGCGACAGGCCCTGCAATCGCTCGACCGTGTCTTCCGCCACCTCCGCGGACAAACCGCTATTGAGGAGGATATTACGCAGGAACGGGATTTGCTGACGCACCGCCAGTGAAAACGCCGTATTGCCGTTGCCGGAGCCGCCCAGAATGACGCCGATCCGGTCGCGGTCGACCTTGTCGGCCCCCGGCCCCAGGAGACCAGCATCCGCCATGGCCTGTTTAGCAACATGCAGCGCGAAAAGCTGCGCCGTGCTGATCGATTGCAGCATCAGCGGCGGCAACTTGAAACCGACCGGATCGAAATTGATCGGTGGCACAAAGCCGGCCTTGCGGCCATAGACTTTGTCGGCAGCGCGTGGATCGGGATCGTAATAATCCTCCGGTTTCCAATATTCCACCGGATCGACCGTTTCGACGTCGCGGATCGCGTCGTGACCGTTCACGATATTGGACCAGAAATCATAAAGATCGGCCGCATCGGGAAAATGGCTGGCCATGCCGACGATCGCGATATCCAGAGGGGGCGGTGTAGGTGTGTGGTTCTGCAGCATCACAATAATAGTCCTTCCCTGGGGACGGAAAGCAACGCTCCCGTCAGAGACAAGAAAAATCAGGATGTAATTCGAAATAATCGCGTCTTAGCGCGTAAATAGGCGAAATAAAAACTCCGCTATCGGAATATTTATTAAGTATATTCGTAAGTTAATTTCGAACTTAAGTGTCTGATACCGTATAAAACACATATTCATTCAATTGAAAAGCATTAATATACTTTACGTTGAAATTTCATAATTCAGACATCTTTGGTTGAGTTGGTGAAAACTAGCTGTCAAAATCCACGCATCAACGATCGGATTTCTCATAGATACAAGCGAGCCAGCCGCCGCATGTCGGCGGCTGCCGGAGACATAAAATGAAAACCGCAGTCCGGTTTTCCAGGACTATTCGGTACGGGCCTATGCCCCAGCCGTTGCCGGCGTCGCACATTGGCCGGTTTCATCCGCTGCTTTGGAATATCGCCGTGCCGATAGGAAGCGGCCGACGATCAGATGCATCATCTCAGCTTCTTTAAGTGGCTGGAAATCGGGATCGACCGCCAGACGCGAGAAAACACCGTCTATCAACGCCGCGATCCAGGTGGCGGCCCGCTCGGCGTCGAGGTTGGTGTCGATCTGTCCCCGTTCCATTCCCTTGCGCACAAGATCGGCGATGCCCGCGCGAATTTCCTGATCTGCGGTGCGTACAAGCGCATGAATGGCTGGGTTGCGAATGGCTTCGGAAGCGATTTCCAGCACCAGCCGGGCATAGGTCGGATCGGTCGCAAGCTCCAGCGAGGCGTCGACGAAACCCAAAATCGCACCGAACTGATCGTCCGCCGCGCCGAGTTCGGCAAAATAGTCAGCGGTTTCCCGACGTTCTTCGGCAACGATCGTTTCAATGATCGCTTCCTTGCTGTCGAAATAGTGGAAGAGATTGCCGGAGCTCATGCCAACCGCCGCGCAAATCTGCGCCGTTGTCGTCTGGTGAAAGCCGTTTTGTGCGAAGCAGGTAATGGCGGCTTCAAGAATTTGCTGCCGCTTGGCTTCATGCTTGGCTGGATCCAGCTTGCGGGCCATGATTGCTCCCATAAATTAATTGAGCGCTTAGTCCATTAATTATATCGCGGCCCCTTGTCAACCCGCTCTTACCCGTAAGAGGCGAATGGAGGGCGGAGGAGCACCCGCCCCGACCGAATTTCGGTTGCCAGCGGCATCAGGCGGTCAATTCAAAGCGTTCGCATTCGCGCAAAAAAGGCAGTTTCGTCCGGGTTTCATCCAGCAATTGACGGGAGAGCCGCTGCTGATGCACGGTTGCGTTCACATTGGCGTGAAAACATGTCTCGCCCAGGGGGTCGATGACCATGCTGTCGCCGTCATAGGAGAGATCATTGCCGTCGATACCGATGCGGTTGACGCCGATGACGTAGGACTGGTTTTCGATGGCCCGGGCCGGCAGCAGCGTTTTCCAGTGGGAGGCCCGCCGGGCGGGCCAGCTCGCTATATAGATCGCAGCATCATATTGGCCGCGATTGCGCGACCAGACCGGGAAGCGCAGATCGAAACAGATGAAAGGCGCGATGCTCCAGCCCTTTAGCTCGATCAACTGCTGCGCCTGCCCCGGCGTATAATGCTCGTGCTCGCCTGCATAGGTGAATAGATGCCGCTTGTCGTAATGAATGAGCGTGCCGTCGGGACGCGCCCAGATCAGCCGATTGAAATAACGGCCGTCTTCAGCAATCGCCACGCTGCCGACGATATCCGCGTCATGCCGGCGTGCGGTTTCCAGCAACCAATTTACTGCCTGCCCATCCATGGGTTCCGCCACGGCCTTCGGGTTCATGCTGAAACCTGTGGTGAACATCTCCGGCAGGACGATCAGATCCGTCGTCTCGATCTCATTGAGATGCCGGTCGAACTGCTGCAAATTCCGCTCGATGTTTTCCCAGGCCAGATCGGCCTGCACAAGCGTTACGCGAAGATCCCTGTCACTCATCTATATCTCCCTGAAATATGGGTTTAACGACAAACAAGCCAGGTGCGGACAAAACTGCCCGCCACCGAAAAGCGTATGGAAAAACGGCGTCCCGCCGGAAGTGAGCGATGTAGCGGGCGCGTCAGTTCCAGCCGCAGTTCATCGCGACCGGGTTTTTCGAAAAGACGCGCCGCCTGGAAATTGAAATGGCGTCCAACCACCGGATAAAGCGCCTTGAACAGCGTCTCCTTGGCGGAAAACACCAGAAAAGGCAGTATGCTTGCGTCACATTCCTCCAGTTCGGCAATCAGCCTGCGCTCCAGCGGCGCCAGGGCGCGCTTCAGGATGATCTCCGTTACCGCCCCTGGCTCAATCTTTTCTATATCGACACCGACCCTGACATCGTGCTCCTGCGTTACCATGCACACGCAGATGCCGTGGGAATGGCTGATCGAGCCGCTTATGCCTGAAGGCCATACCGGCTCGCGCCTGTTGCCGATGCCGATCGGCTGAGGGTCATGCCCGAAAAGCGTGAGCGCCGCCTGCCCCAGGAAACGGCCCGCGAGAAACTCCGCCTGCCGCTTGGGAACCGCTTCCGCCAGCAGTTTCGGCATCGCCACGTCCAGCCGGTCGAACAGGGCCATCCGGTAGAATGGCAGGTGATATTGCACCTCGAGCGCGATGACGTCTTCCGATCCGGTATCGAGAAAAACCGGGCCGGACAGAAACCCCTCGGATCGCCCGGCGGCGGCGATATGCTCGTGTATGGCGGTCGCCGTCAGGCCTGAGACCGGAGCGTCTGTCATCATCCATGCCCCTGCGCAGTTTCAGCCACGCCAGCGGCTATCCGGCGCTCCGCCGCTGCCCGGTCTGCGGCGGTCACGGAGGTGAGACGTTGCAGCCTGCGGCTGAGCCAGCCGCGCAGATCGTCCATATAGGTGAAGACGACGGGCACGAAGACGAGGCTCAGCAGGGTGGACGTAATGAGGCCGCCGATCACGGCAATCGCCATGGGCGCGCGGAAACCGGCATCCGCCCCCACCCCCAGCGCCGCCGGCATCATGCCAGCAACCATGGCAAGCGTGGTCATGATGATCGGACGGGCGCGCTCGACGCCGGATTCCACCAGCGCCCGTTGGCGGCTGAGCCCGCCCTTGCGCTTCTCGATGGCGAATTCCACCAGCAGAATGGAGTTCTTGGTGACAATGCCCATCAGCATCAGCAAGCCGATGACCGCCGGCAGATCGAGCGCGCCGCCATAAAGCAGCAGACCGACAATTGCGCCGCCCACCGAAAGCGGCAATGCCACGAGGATGGTGATCGGCTGAAGAAAATCCTTGAAGAGAACGATCAGCACGGCCAGCACCATCATGAGGCCGAACAGCATGGCGGCGCTGAAACTCTGGAACATCTCACCGATATATTCGGCATCGCCATATTGCACCTGCCGCACGCCGGCCGGAAGCGAGGTCACGGCGTCGAGCGCATTGATGCGCTCCAGCGCGACGCCAAGCGGAATGCCCGCGAGATCGGCGCTGACGGTCACCCGGCGCATGCGGTCGAAGCGGTTGAGCTGCCCCGGCCCTTCCGAGACCGAAAGATCGGCCACCGATAACAGCGGCAGGCTGCCATTCGCCACCGACATCCTGAGCATGCCGAGCGTATCGAGATTGCTCTGCGCGCGCCGGTCGATCATCACGCGGATCGGCACCTGTCGGTCGCCGATATTGAACTTGGCGGAATTGGCGTCCGTATCGCCAGTTGTGGCAATACGCGTGACGGCGGCGATGGATTGCGTGGAAACGCCAAGCCGAGCCGCCTCGTCAAAACGCGGCCTGACCTGCAATTCCGCCCGCGGCAGGGGTTCGGCGGTCTGCACATTGGCAATTCCCTCGATGCCGCGCATGCCGGTTTCCACGGCAAGAGCCGCAGTGGCCAGCTTCTCCGGCTCGTCGCCGACGAGGATGACGGAAATATCGCGCGCCGCATTTTCATTCTGGAAAGCGAAGCGGATATTGGGTGTGCGAGCAATCAGGTCTGCTGCACCAAGCTCGAACTGACGCTGGGAAAGCGTACGCTCGGAGGCCGGCACGAGATTGACCAGCAGGGAGGCGCGGGCAACGTCGGGGCCGTCATCCGTCCTGCCGATGGAGGCGAAGACGCTTTTAACCTCCGGCATTTCCCGGAGCGCCGTCGTTATCGACTGCACGGCACTGTCGGTATCGCGCAGCGTCGAATCCGGCGGCAGCTCGATCAGGATACGCGACAGGCTGCGGTCGTCGCTCGGCAGGAAGCCTGAGGGCAGAAGCGGCACCAGCAGAAAGGAACCGACGAGCACCAGAACGCCGATGCCGCAGGTTTTCAGCCGATGGCGAAGGGCAAGTTCCAGAAGCGCTACGTAACCCCGGCCCATGCGGGACTTCGGCGCACCGCGTTCTTCGTGCTTCACCGCCTTCGGTACGAGAATATAGGCGGCCATCAGCGGCGTCACGAGACGCGCCACCAGCATGCTGGCGAGCACGGCAACCGACACGGTCAGGCCGAACTGCTTGAAATATTGGCCAATGACGCCGCCGATGAAGCTGACCGGCAGAAACACCGCGACGATGGTGGCGGTGATGGCAAGAACCGCAAAACCGATCTGATCGGCCGCATCGATGGATGCCTGAAACGGCCGCTTGCCCATATGCAGATGCCGGTCGATATTTTCCACCTCAACAATCGCATCATCCACGAGAATGCCGATCACCAACGTCAGCGCCAGGAGGGTGATGCTGTTGAGAGTGAAATCGAACCACAACATTACCGTGAAGGTGGGCAGGATCGAAAGCGGCATGGCCACGGCCGCAATCAGCGTCGCCCGCCAGTCGCGCAGGAAGAGGAAGACAACGACGACGGTCAGCGCAGCACCTTCGATCAGTGTCTCCATAGCGACCTGATAACTCGCCCGGGTATAATCGACGGTCGAAAGCACCCGGTTGATCTCGACGCCGGGATAGATGGCGACCAACCGGGCAATCGTGGCATTGACGGCGTCTTCGACTGCCGTGTCGCTCGACCCCTTGGCGCGGAACACCGAAAAGCCGACCACCGGCTCAGCGTCGAGGCGTGACAGTTCACGCGGCTCAGCCGCGCCATCCGTCACCTTTCCGAGCGTGGCGAGCGTCGTCCATTGGCCGTTCGGCAGGCTGATCGGCCGCTCCGCCAGCTCGCCGGCGCTGATCGCGCCGCCGACGGCGCGGATCGACTGTTCCTTCTCGTTGAGCCGGCTTCTGCCGCCGGGCACATTGGTGTTGAAGGCCTGAACCTGATTGTTGATATCCTCGGCATTGATGCCGAAAGCGGTGAGTTGGTCTGGATCGAGCTGGACGGTAATTTCACGGCTGACGCCGCCAATGCGCTGCACCCGCTGAACGCCCTTGGTCGTCAGCAATTCGCGGCCGATGGCCTCGTCAACGAACCAGGAAAGATCGACGGGCGACATTTGCGGGGCGCGAACCGCGAAATAAAGGATCGCGCCACCCTCGACATCGAGGCTGGCGATTGTCGGTTCCTCGATATCGCCCGGCATTTCGGAGCGGATCTGCGAGACGGCCTGACGCACATCGTTGGTGGCGCGGGCCGTATCGATGCCGAGCTGAAATTCCACCGTCGTGGTGGAAAGCCCGTCGCCGATGGTCGACTGGATATGCCTTATGCCGGCAAGGCCCGAAATCGCACCTTCGACCCGCCGCGTCACCTGCGTTTCAAGCTCCGCCGGGGCCGCGCCCGCCTGAACGATGGAGACCGTGACAATCGGAAAATCGACGCGCGGATTGGCGTTGACCGGCAGCTTCATGAAGGACTGGATGCCGATAAGCGTCAGAAGCAGGAAAAGGACGATGGTGGGGATGGGACGGCGGATGGCCCATGAGGAAATATTGGTCATCGGCGCCCCTCTTCTTTCTGTGCGATTTCGCTGATGCCGACGATCTCATCGCCGTCGCGCAGGAAGGCGCTGGCGCTTTCCACGATGCGCTCGCCCGCGCTCAACCCTTCAAGGATTTCAACGACGCCGTTCTGCGCCTGCCCCACACGAACGGCACGGCGCGCCACCTTGTTCTCACCATCGACCACCACAAGCTGGGCCGCACCTTCGCGGCGCAGCCGCAATGCTGCTTCAGGAACGGAGACGAGGAAGCGGCGCTCGCCGAGATCGACCTTGCCGCGCGCGAAGGCACCTGCCCTCAGATCGGCGGCCGGTTGAACGGCGATGCGCACGATGCCGAGACGGCTTTGTGTGTTGACCGCCGGTTCGACGACCCGGATGGTCCCCTGAATGGCGCGGCCGACGCCATTGACCGCGATCGCTACGGATTGGCCGGTCTGCAGGGACGGCAGCACCCGTTCCGGCGCTTCGGCCAGAAACTCCAGTTCGCCATCCTGCAACAGGCGAAACAGCGGCTCCGTACCATCGGGCATCGCGCCGATACGTGCATGGCGCTGTGTGATGAGGCCGGGTTTCGGCGAAAGAATCTCGGTCCGCTCCAGCTCGAGACGGTGCTGGGTCAGTTGCGCCTGCGCACCCGCCAGTTCGGCACGGGCGCCCTCGATCTTTGCCTGCGCCATGGCCGCGGCGGCGCGGCGCTGGCCAAGCTGTTCCTTGCTGACGCTGGAGCCGGAAAGCCCTTCGGCGCGGCGCAGATTCTCGCTCGCCTCTATCTCAGCCGCCTCGGCCTCGGCAAGTGCGGCGCGGGCGCGGGCGACGGTTGCTTCTGTCTGTTCAACCTGGGCCGCGAGTGTCCTGCTTTCCAGCCGCGCCAGCAATTGCCCGGCCGCAACCGTATCGCCGACATCGACGAAAACCTCGACGATGCGCTGGCCAGTGACGGCCGTACCGATGGAAATATCGTTGCGGGCGGCGAGAAGCCCGGCAACATCCTGCCCGGCGTTGAAACCATAAGGCGCTGCGGTGACGACGGACACATGCGGCCGTACCTTGACAGGCGTCATGGTCTGACTCACGGCGGGCGCCTCCTCAACCGGCGATATCAGCCAGGTAGCACCGCCTGCAAGTCCAATGGCTAGCAGCGTCCACCAGAGCAGGCGTCTGGAAGGCCGTCGTCCTGTCGTTTCTCCGAGCAATGGCCGAGGATTTGTGGGCTGGTGGTTTGGGAAAGAGGAATTCAGGTCGTTCATGGCAGGACGGGTCCGGGTTCGAACATCGGGTGTGGCAAAAACTGCGGCGCACGGATGGTTTGATTGCATCGCAAAAAAGGTGGAGGCCCGATCATGGCGGCGATTTCTTCAGCGCGCGCGCGACCGGGTTGAGGAAAACCCAGAGCAGCAGCAGACAGAGCGTGGCGCTGAGCCCCCACAAGAACCGGGCAGCGCCGGCGGCCTCAAGGCCGAAACCGGCGATCAGCACGGCAAGCGGCGTCGCCGTCATCGCAATCGCCGCCGTGGTTCCAAGCACGCTGCCGCGGATTGCAGCCGGCGCGCGTTTCAGAAATATCGCATTGGCGAGCGGGCCGAGCGCCCCGGTGGAAAGACCGACCAGGGCAGCCGCGATGAGCAGCAAGGGACCGCTCTGAAGGAAAGCGACGAGGCCGATGGAGAGCGTCGCGCCGGATATGCCTGCGAGCAGGACGGCCCGGCCGTTCCAGGAGTGGCCGCGAATGGCGAAAACCACCGCCGACAAAGCCGCCCCTGCCCCGGAAACCGAGAGAAACAGCCCGAGATTAAGGACATCCGCTCCGCTGGCCTTGAACAGCACCGGCAGGACAACGGCGTTGAGCGCCCCGAAAACCGCCAGCATCACCATGGCGACGATGAGCAGAAGACGCAGAATCGGCTCCGTGAGCAGAAAGCGCAGACCCGCAAAAGTCGCATCGCCGCGATCCGCATCGACGGACTTGCGCCTATGACGCGGCAAACAGATCGCGCCGATCACGGCAGCGAGCAGCGAACAGGCCGCCGTGATCATCAAGGCATATTCCATCCCGAAAGCGGCAATGGCGATCCCCGTGACCGGCGGGCCGAAAATCATCGCCGCATTATCAAGCAACTCATCTATCGAGGTGACCCGCTCGATCGGCATGCGGGCGATGCGAGCAAGTTCCGGCACCCTTGCATCATGGGCGATCATACCCGGACCGTCGAGCAGCGCCCCGACCACGATCAGGCAGAGTAGCAGGCCTATATCCATCTGCCCGGTCATCATCAGAAAGGGAATGGCCGCGACGCTCAGGGCGCTAGCGAGATCGGCGGTTACCGCAACGATGCGCGAACCGAAACGGTCGACGACGGGGCCGCCGCAGAAAGCGCCGATAACCAGCGGTATCATGCCCGCCGCCGCCGCTATCCCCGTCCATGCGGCATTGCCGGTCAGGGACAGCACGATCCAGGGCAGCGCAACGGCCGCCACCGCATTGCCGAAAAGCGACAGCCCCCCGGCAACGATGACGCCATAAAGCGGCGCACGGCGATGCGGAAGACCGAGCCCGCGAAACCCGGGCTCCGAAACCATTTCGAGTTTGCCGCAGGAAGCCGCAAAAGGCGTCGTCTCAACCGTGCTGCTGTCTGAAGGCATAACACTCTCCAAGTTTCATCGGCTCACGGCGCTGCCGGTAAGGATGAAGGCAGTAAATATCCGGCCGCACAGGTTCCCGGAGCGGACCCGTGTGAACGATCCTCACACCTCGCCTGCCCGGCTCATCTTAGCCGTTTCTTTCATTAATTAAGTAGTCAGTCTATTTATTGCGACGAATGTTTTTTTGTCAAGCGGGGCTCGAGAAAAATGACAGGGTGACGGGAAATGTCGTTTGGGGTCGCGTGTGCAGGCGAGGTCAGGCGATGGTGAAGACTGGACATTGGGGCAGCTTTTTCTGCGCCCATACGCGACAAATTGGCTCCCCGGGCCGGAGCCAGTCCTCGACCCGCATTTCCGTGCTTGTCACAGGGATTCAGCCGACGCGTGTTTGCGCGGAGAAAAGCCTCTTTTCCGCGAAGAATTGAGGTGAATACGGATAGAAATAATATAATTATATCAAAATTTAAAGCAGGCAATATAATGTAATATCAGAACTCACCCGATGCCTCCCGGCGTCTTAAATCCAGTTCTTCGCTATAGCGCCTCAGCGTATGGCTTTCAGTCAGCAATCCGACAGGACGATTTTCGATCTTGTCGTTGACGACGACCAGGGCTTCACTTTCCGCCGCATCGAAGGCCGCAGCCGCTTGCCGGGCATTCATGGTCGGCAGCAACACGTCGTTCTTGTAATGCAGATAGGTTTCGAGGCTGATTTTGCTGGGGTCGCGATCCATCGGGTCGGCGTAGATTTCCGGGACAAGGACGATGCCGGCATAACGCCCGTCATCATGGGTCATGATCACCCGTTGCGTGGAGCCGAGCGGGAACTTCTCCTTGAAGGCCGGAAGCCCCATGCTGACATTGGCCTTGCGGATATCGGCGCGCATCATCTTGCCGACCGTCAGGTCGCGGATCCAGCCGATATCGTGGGCGCTGCGAATGCTCTCGCCCCGCAGGTGAAAACGCCAGGTGGCGAAGGAATAACCGAAGGTGGTGCGCACCACGAGCGAGGTGGTGATGACGGCGGCAAGCACCAGAGCCGTGATCTGGAAGTCGCCTGTCAGTTCCAGCGCCAGAAACGTCATTGTCAGCGGGCCGCCGATGATGGCGGCGGCAAAGGCGCTCATGCCAATCACGGCATAAACGATGGGCGCGGTCGATCCATAACCGATATAGGGTGCGCAAAGCGCGAAAATCTTGCCGAGCAACGAGCCCATGAACAGCGATGCGAAAAAGAGGCCGCCGCGGAAGTTCGAGCCGATGGAAATGGCGCTGGCCGCGGCCTTCAGCAGAAACAGCCCGGCCACCCCATATATCGTCAGTTCGGCATCAATGTTGAGATGCAGTGCGCCATGGCCGCTCGACAGTACCTGCGGTGAAATCAGCGCAAGAGCACCCACCGCCACGCCACCTATCGTGGGACGCAGCCAGCCCGGAATGGCGCTTTTACGCGCAGTTTCTTCGATGAAGGACACTGCCTGCATCAGCACGATGCCAATGGCCGCACACACGACGCCGAGAAAGATGGCGGGCACATAATCGGCCGGCGTCACACGGCTGGCATCGACAATATCGATCGAGATGCCATGGCCACCGATAATTCCGATGACCGTCGTCGCCACCAGCGCCGCGACGATGAGCGGCGCAAGCGTCACCACGGTATAGGTGCCGATAATGAGTTCGATGGCGTAGAACGCCCCGGTCAGAGGCGCGTTGAAGGCCGCAGCAATAGCGCCCGCCGCACCACAGCCGACAAGAATACGCATGTCCCCTCGCCGCAGTTTCAGCTTGATGCCGATCTTCGAGGCAACGCCGCTGGCGATCTGCGTGTAGCCTGCCTCAAGCCCGACAGAAGCGCCAAAACCATTGGAGACGATATTCTGCACGCACACGATGATGCTGTCCGTTAGCGACAGGCGACCGCCATGCAGCGCATTCGCCTCGATGGGGTCGATCATGGGTTTTTTGCGTGTCTTCGAAAGAATGAAGATGATCATGCCGAGCACGATGCCGCCGACGATCGGCCCGGCGAGCACGATACGGCCGGAGAGATCGCTGCTGCTCAGCCGCTCGACGCCGAAAACCATAACATGCAACGCCGTGCTCAGGGCGCCGATCAACGCCACCAGAAGGCCCGCTGCAATGCCGATCAAGACGGCAAGAAGCACCAGCCCCACTTCACCGCGTCGAAACATCGCCCGCAGGCGGCTGGCGCGCAGATTGTCGAAAAAGCTCGCCATACTGGGTGCACGGAAAGGCTTGGTCGACATGTTATTCCTTCTCAGGCGGCGTCAGGCTGCTTCGATCTCGATTTCGAAACGCATCTGATCATAAGCCGGTTCAACATGATCAGGCGTTTCACGCATCACCGTTTCATAATCGAGCGGGATGTGCATGTGGGTCAAGATCGCCCTTTTGGGTGCGAATCTTTCTATCCAGCTGAGCGCCTGTTCCAGCGAAAGATGGCTGGGGTGATAACGGTGCTGCAGCGCATCGATGACGAGGACATCGAGACCGGCAAGCTTCGGCAGGCTTTTTGCCGGAAAATCGCTGACATCGGTGCAATAGGCGACGTCACCAATACGGAAACCCAGCGAATGCACATCGCCATGCTGCTGCATATGCACGTTGAATGGGATCGGCCCGCCTGCCCCGTCTATAATCAAGGTCGTGTCGATATCGGCGATGATCCGCGGTTCGACGATGGGCGGATAGTTGCTGCCCGGCGGGGTCTCCAGGCAATAGGCGAAACCGTCCCTTATGCGCGCCATGGTAACGGGATCGGCATAGATGGGGATGCGGTGTTTCTGAAGAGCGAAATAGATGCGCAGATCGTCAATGCCATGCAGATGGTCGGCATGGGCGTGGGTGTAAAGCACCGCATCGACCGCCTCCACCTTCGCCGCGATCATTTGTTCGCGAAAATCCGGGCCGGTGTCGATAACGACGGTCGTCCTGCCGCCATCCGGGCCGATCTGCTCCACTAGGAAGGCCGTTCGCGTACGCCGGTTCTTCGGGTTCTCGGGATCGCAGGCGCCCCAGTCGCCGTTGATGCGCGGCACGCCAGGCGACGACGCGCAACCGAGAACCGTGAAGCGACGACGGTAGATTGCCACGTCTACACCCTTGTCATCTTGGAAAAGCAGCGGAAGGCGTTTTCGGTGGTGATTTCGGCCATGCGCTCGAAGGAAACGCCATGCACCTCGGCCAGAACCTCTGCTGTGTTGACCACATAGGAGGGTTCGTTGCGCTTCCCGCGCCAGCGCTTTGGCGCGAGATAAGGCGCATCCGTTTCCACCAGCAGCCTGTCCAGCGGCACGGTGGCGGCGATATCGCGGATATCCTGCGATTTCGGGAAGGTCAGAATACCGGAGAAGGACACATAACCGCCAAGTTCGACGCCGGTTCTCGCCAATTCAAGGCCGGCAGAGAAGCAGTGCAGAATGAAGGGGAACGCCCCCTTGTCGCTTTCCTCGCGCAATATAGCGGCCATGTCCTCATCGGCGCTGCGGCTGTGGATAACGAGCGGCAGCTTCGTTCGTCTTGCGGCCTCGATGTGGCGGATGAGGCCGGTCTTTTGGTCTTCCGGCTTCTGCGTATCGTAGAAATAATCCAGACCCGCCTCACCGATCGCCACGATCTTGTCATGGCTCTCCGCGAGCCGCACAAGCTCGTCGGCGGAAATATCCAGTTCCTCGTCGGCATTGTTGGGATGCGTACCGACCGAACAGAAGACCGACGGATATTTTTCCGCGATCTTCAAAAGCTCCGGCAGCCGACGCACCCGGGTCGAGATCGTCACCATCTGGGCGACGCCAGAAGCATGGGCACGGGCGATAATGTCGTCGCGCTCGGCCTCGAAATCGGGAAAATCCAGATGACAATGGGTATCGATCAGCATGGTTGTCGCCTTCAAGCTTCCGGCGCGACATAACGCGGGAAAACCGGCTTCGGTGCTTCCAGCGGCGTGCCCGGAACCAGACGGCCAGCTGCGCCCAAAGCAGCGAAATCACGTTTATCGGCAGGCGCAGCGACGAGATCGAGCAGCTTCTCGCAGGATTCCGGCATGAAGGGCTGCAGGAGAATGCCGATCTGGCGCACCACTTCCGCCGTAACGTAAAGCACGGTGCCCATGCGCTCAGGGTCGGTCTTTTTCAGCGCCCACGGCTCCTGCGAGGCGAAATAGCGGTCGGTTTCCGAGACGACGGCGATGATGGCCGCAAGCGCACGGTGGATGAGCTGCTTGCCCATCTCCTCGCGGCAAATCTCAAGCAGCCCATCGGCGGAGCCAAGCATCGCCTTGTCTTCTTCGGTGAACTCACCGGGCGTCGGGATCTGGCCGTCGCAATTCTTGACAATCATCGAGAGTGAACGGCTGGCGAGATTGCCGATGCCATTGGCAAGATCGGCGTTGATACGGGTGGCGATGCCCTCTTCGCTATAGCTGCCGTCCTGGCCGAAGGAGACTTCGCGCAGGAAGAAATAACGGACCTGATCGAGACCGAAATGGTTTACCAGATTGGCCGGATCGACGACGTTGCCGAGCGACTTCGACATCTTCTCGCCCTTGTTGAGCAGGAAGCCATGCGCATAGACCCGCTTGGGCAGCGGCAGCTTGGCGCTCATCAGAAAGGCCGGCCAATAGACCGCGTGGAAACGGATGATGTCCTTGCCTATGATATGCACGTTGGCGGGCCAATATTTCGCACGCGGGCCGTTTTTATCCTCGATGAAACCAGTCGCGGTGATGTAGTTGGTCAGCGCATCGACCCAGACATACATGACGTGCTTCGGATCGTTGGGGACCTTGATGCCCCAATCGAAGGTGGTGCGGGAAATCGACAGGTCCTTAAGACCGGATTTCACGAACGAAATGATTTCGTTGCGACGCTCGGCCGGACCGATGAAGTCAGGGTTCTCTTCGTAGAGTTTCAGGAGTTTATCCTGATATTCGGAGAGCTTGAAGAAATAGCTTTCCTCTTCCACCCATTCCACCGGCGTGCCCTGTGGCCCGTAACGGACGCCATCGGCGCGCACTTCCGTCTCGTCCTCGGCGTAATAGGCTTCGTCGCGCACGGAATACCAGCCGGCATAGCTGTCCTTGTAGATGTCACCGCTACCGGCCATCAGGTTCCAGATATTGCGCGAGGTCTCATGGTGACGCTCTTCCGTGGTGCGGATGAAATCGTCGTTCGAGGCGTTGAGCAGCTTGCCCATCTCGCGGAACTGGTCGGAGTTGCGCTGGGCGAGATCTTCCGGCGAAATACCTTCCGCCCGCGCCGTCTGCTGCATCTTCTGGCCATGTTCGTCGGTGCCGGTCAGGAAGAAAACATCCATTCCGTCCAGGCGCTGAAAGCGTGCCATGGCGTCCGTCGCAATCAACTCATAGGCATGGCCGATATGCGGCTTGCCGTTGGGATAGGAGATCGCGGTGGTGATGTAGAACGGTGTCTTGTCTGTCATGACGGTCTATCGACTTTACAGGCTGTTTTTTGGATAGACCGCTCTTAAACCATTGTTCGCAGCAGCGAAACAACAACTTCCCCATTTCGGGTATGATTCATATCCCGGCGCCTAAACCGAACGAATATCTTCCAGAATGGAAAGCACCATCTGCTTCTTGTCGAGATTATAGGCCTGCGCCACAGTGATGCGCTCCGAAAGCGTCGAGGAAAGCCGTGCATGTTTTTCTGCCGCCGCAAGGTCACCCGCCATTGCCGCCGCCCGCGCTCGCGCCATCAGCTCTTCCGTCACATGCTCCATGAAGAATCCGAGAACGATGTCGCCATCTTTCTGCGCCAGAACCTCGGCAAGCTTGTGCATGCGCTTGCGCGCGCCCGGCCCTTCGGCAGTCATCACTTCGGCAAAGACCTCGACAATGTCGGAACCGCCATAATTCATCAGTTTCAGCGCCTGCGCCACGCTGCCCTTGGCGGCGGCAAGCAGAGCGTCGCGTTTCTCACCTTCGGGGCTGATGTCGAGTTGATCGAGCGCTTGCACCATCGCCGCATCGGAAAGCGGCACGAGCCGGAGCGGCATGCAGCGCGAACGGATGGTCGGCAGCAATTTTCCCGGTGCATGCGAAAGCACGAGGAACATCGCCCGCTTCGGTGGCTCCTCCAGTATTTTCAGGATGGCATTGGCGGCGTTCCGGTTAAGATCGTCGGCAGGATCGATGATGACGATGCGCCAGTTGCCCGTGCCGGATGTCTGCGAAAAGAAGTGCCCTGCCCGCCGCACCTCGTCCACCGTAATGGCGGATTTCACACGGCCCGTCTTTTCGTCCACAGGACGGGTCAGATGCAGCAGATTGTGCGAGGCGCAGGCGGTGATCTGCCGGCTGACCAGTGATTGCGGATCGGGATCGGCAAGGAAATCCGGCGCGGATGCGGGATCGGGATGGGTCAGCACATGATTGGCGAAACGAAAGGCGAGCGTCGCCTTGCCGATCCCCTCCGGTCCCTCGATCAGAATGGCGTGATGGCCTTTGCCGGAGCGATAGGATTGCGCAAGAAAGGCCTCCGCCTCCTCGTGCCCGAAAAGCCTCGTGTTCTGCTGCGGCGCAATCGCGCCGTCGAGAACGCCCTGAACCTCACTCATGCGCGGCGTCCGCAGCTTTTCCCGCACGCTCGAGCAACGGCTCGACAAAGGACATGACATCCTCCGTCACCTTTTCCTGCGGCTGGTCGGCGTTCACGATCCGGCAACGACGCGGCTCGGCGAGCGCAATATCCAGATAGGCCTCACGACGCTTCTCGTGGGTCTCGATTTCCTCTTTTTCGAACCGATCCGGCGTAGCACCCTCATCCGCGCGCTTTCTGGCGCGGGCCAGACCCTTTTCGGCGGCGATATCGAAGATCAGCGTCAACTCCGGCACGACGCCATCGATGGCTATCCGTTGCAGCGTCTCAATGAAATCAGGCTCCAGATTGCCGGTCGTGCCCTGATAGACACGCGAGGAATCAAGAAAGCGGTCGCAGAGCACGATCTCGCCGCGCGCAAGCGCCGGACGAATGACCTCTTCGACATGGTCGTTGCGCGCCGCCGCAAACAGGATTGCCTCCATGCGCACCCCGAAGGACTCTGCCGCACCCGAGAGCAGAACATGCCGAACGGCCTCCGCACCCGGCGAGCCGCCCGGCTCACGCGTCACGACCACCTCGAAACCACGGCCGCGAAGCGCCTCGGCAAGCGTGCGAATCTGCGTCGACTTGCCGGCGCCTTCGCCGCCTTCGAAGCTGATGAACAATCCGGTCTTTTCGGCCAATGTCACGTCCTGCGAGGAATTCACGTCAATGTTGAAATGCCTGTTTACAGCATCGAACGGAAAAGTGTGAAGCGCTTTTCAGAAAATCCGATGCCTGAACAAAAGCATAGGAACAAGGCCGCCCGTGCAACAGGCTTTCAGAGCCAGAACAGCAGCAGTTCCTTCAGCGCGCCTGTCGCATTCTGGGTGAGCGACCCCTTGCCGACCGCCGCCTTCGTGTAAAGCGGCACTTCCCGCAACAGGCGCTCGCCCGAGAAAATCTTAAGCGTTCCGGCATTTGCACCGACGTCCAGCGGCGCATTCAGGGGCCAGCGATAGACGATCCGGCCGGAAATACGGTCCGGATTATTGACCGGCACAAGCACGCTCACATCTTCCTTCGGCGAAAGATCGATATGCGAAACATCGCCGCCATAAACGCTGACAGACCCGACGGCTTCGTCCCTGCTGAAGAGATGGCGTTTTTCAAAGGCGGTCAGGCCCCAGTCCACCACCCGGCGGGCCTCTTCCTGCCGCGTCTTGTCGTCCGCGATGCCGCCAAGCGCCAGATAGACCCGGCGGCCTCCCCGCTCGGCCGAAACGACAGCCGCAAAACCGCTGCCTTCCGCAAAACCGAGACCGAGACCGTCGATACCGCTCCCGGGCATCAGGAGCGTATTCTTGTTGCGCTGGAAAATCCGGTTCCATTCGAAATCCGGCTTGGTAAAAAGCCCGTATCGGTCGGGATAGGTGTCATGCAGATGCTGGGCAAGGCGCACCATATCCCTCGCACTCGTCCGGTTGCCGGGGTTGGGAAGCCCAGTCGAATTGGTAAAGGTGCTGCGGCTCATGCCCAGTTCGTCCGCCCGCACCGTCATGCGTTTGGCGAAAGCGGCATCCGAACCTGCCATGCCTTCGGCGACGACGATACAGCCGTCATTGGCGTTCTGAACGATGATCCCGGTCAAGAGATCGTTGATGCTGACCGAGGATTTCAGCGCCGCGAACATCGTCGAGGTGCGTGAAGGCGCGCCGCCCGTGCGCCAGGCATATTCCGAGACGGGATAAGCCGTCTCTGCCGTCACCTGCCCCTTTGAAAGCGCATCCAGCACCACTTCCACCGTCATCAGCTTGGCGAGCGATGCGGGCGGAAAAGGCTGATCCTCATTTTGCGAAAGAAGCACCGTGCCTGTTTCGGCATCGATCATATAGGCCTGTTCCGCCTTGGCGATGAAGGGGCCGGTCTGCGATTGTGCCGGGCTTGCACTGAAAAGCGCAAACGCTGCCGCTGCGAGGAGCGAACAATAGGAGCGATGAATGGCCTTGCGCATGAAACCGCCCAGTCCTGCCTGCCGTAACCGGCTGCCCGCGACAAAGGCAAAAGGCCGGCCGTATCCTTCAATTCGTCAGCGCGACTTCGCCTGCTGACGTTTCACGTGGGCGAGTATCGATTGCTCGTTGAGCGCGCCACGGTCGACGAGCACGCTGTCGAAGGCGCTCGCGGTCCTGGAGACCGTAGCCGATTCTTCGGAATAGGCCGCCGCAAATTTGGAGGAAGGCGTCGGCACACGCAGATAATTGCCGCCGGGCGCCGCCGGTTCACGCATGAAATTGCCTTCCGGACGTTCGGCCAGGAAAGGACCGATTTCCGGCAGGATCGCGAACTGTTCGAAAGCCGGTGCCGAACCATTGACCAGCGGCATGGCCTGCAGCGCTGCATTCTTCCTGGAGCCGACAAGCGCTGTCTGGGTCGAGCCGCCATAATTCGGGTTGGACGCCGGAGCCGGAACGAAATTCGGCGAGGCTGAAGCCACCATCACGCCTGTCGCGATCTGCCCTTCCGGCGCCACACCCGGTGAGCGAGAACCCTTCGGAATATAAGATGCCATCAGATAAGGCATATCGTGACCATCGAGCGGCGCACGTCCGGCGTATTGTACCCGCACATTGGCCGTGCCAGTGGTCTTCATGTCGAGAAGATCGGCCGTCTTGCTTGAAACGTCGATCAGGCGGCCTTCATGGAACGGTCCGCGATCGTTGACGCGCACCAGAACCGACGCGCCATTGTCCATATTGGTGACGCGCGCGTAGCTCGGCAGGGGAAATGTCGGATGTGCGGCAGAAAGATGTTCTTTGTCGTAGACTTCGCCATTGGCGGTCAGGCGACCATGGAAGGCGGAACCATACCAGGAGGCAAGGCCGGTCTTGTTGTAACCCGGTTCTTCCTTGGGGAAATAACGGCGGCCCTTGACGGTATAGGCATTGCCGATCAGCTCGCGCCCGCCGCCCTTGGGAATGGCCTTGCCATCGGCCACACGCGGACTGGCTTTGACGCCATATTCGGATTCGGAAAAATATTCCTTGCTGCGCTTGGGCTTAGGCTTGGTCTCGGATGTCGTGGAACACGATGCGGTTGCGGCGCAAAGCACGGAAATTGCAAGCCACTTCACGCCCGACCTGGCGTTGATGCCGAGTTTCTTGACCGTAGAATTCAAATCGTCTGCCCCACGCTGCTATTGGCTCGGAGAACCGCACCCTCACTTGCCTCGATTATTTGCCCCTGCCATCGAAGCACCTAACAGTCGCTTAATCTTGTGCATAACGTGGCGAAAATGCGAACGACTTCTGCAAATTCGATAAAATTGTAATGAACGTGGTTAATGATTTCTATTTTTTCAGCCCTCCCATCGGACCAAACTTGCCGCAACGGCATCTCCCGCCCCCCCTTCCGCAAGGAACAAACGGAGGGCAACCGCGTTCTCTCCCCGCAAGCAAACAAGCTTCCGCCGGTTTCGGCTGAGGGAGGAAACATGATCAAGCCAATGAAAACTGTAGCTCTGGCAATGGGCGTCGCCCTCGTATCCTTCGCCACGCCGATCCCCGCCGGTGCGCAGGACATGGAACTCAGAATCGGCCCCGACGGCGTTCGCCCCATCATCCGCGATCGTGACCGGGACGTAGACCGCCGAGGCCCGCCCCGCATGCGCGGCTGTAGCGAACGCGAAGCCCGCGCCGCCGCCCGTGAGGCCGGCCTGCGCGACCCCGAGGTCGTGCGCGTCACCCCGGGTCGTGTCGTCGTAGAAGGCTTCACGCGCCGGGGACCGGATCGCATCACCTTCGCCAATGAACGGGGCTGCCCGGAAATATGATTGCATCGACAAAATGGAACCCGCCGCACAGCGGGATTCTCGTTCGCGCTGTTTTCCAGCCATTCCAAAGCCAGGAAGCGGGATCGAAGCATCCCTCAACGCAGCATTGTTCGAATGATTTTAAATGTCCGACTTGAGAGATAGGTGACGTTTTGTACCGGAGACATGGGTAACACTTTTCGCTTTGCGGGAGGTGTTGATGCCGTGGAGAGAGACTTCGGTTA
>NZ_JAQKGP010000066.1:0-2017 GCF_027956525.1 Agrobacterium sp. ST15.13.013 | reverse complement strand
CGACATCAAAGCCGAATACCTGAAGCCTGGCCCCGCTGGCGACCGCTTGCGGGACGGTGGACTGGACGCCTATTTCTTTGTCGGTGGCTATCCGACCGGTGCAATCTCGGAACTCGCGACGTCAAGCGGCATCTCACTGGTACCGATCAGCGGTCCGGAAGTCGACAAGCTGATAAGCGATTACACGTTCTTTTCGAAGGATACGGTTCCGGCCAACACCTACAAAGATGTTGCGGAGACACCGACGATTTCCGTGGCAGCTCAATGGGTAACGAGTGCCAAGCAGCCGGACGATCTGGTCTACAAGATCACTAAGGTCATGTGGAACGACGCCACCCGCGCAGCACTCGATGCAGGGCATGCCAAGGGCAAGATGATTACACTCAAGAACGCGACAACCAGTCTTGGTATCCCGCTCCATCCCGGTGCGGAGAAATTCTATAAGGAAGCCGGCGTCCTCAAATAAACGTTGGAAACCCGATTTGCGATGCGGGGACAGGCTGAGGCCGGTCTCCGTATTGGCCATCTATACAAATGCAAGGATTTCCGCATGGGCGACGATACGGCCGGCAAGGCCTCTCCGATGGAGCTGGATGAAGCACGGGCGCGCGAGCTTGAGGAGCAGTTCGATGCGGAAATCCGATTCCGGCGGCTGGCGCCACTCGCTGCCCGCTTGGTCGGAGCGCTGCTGATCGCATTGTCGATCTTTCATTATTACACTGCGGGTTTTGGCCTTTTGTCGGAGGTTATGCATCGCGGCATCCACCTGTCCTTTGTCCTCGGTCTGATTTTTCTCGTTTTCCCCGTATCACGACGTGGTTACGGCGAAGTGGCGGCCTCCACTGTGCTGCGGCCTCTGGGCATATCGCTTTTCGACTGGGCGCTGGCAATCGGTGCCGTAGTCGCCGTGATGCACGTGCCGTTCATCCCGCTTGACGACCTTGCCTTTCGTGTTGGAAATCCCACGAACACAGACGTCGTCCTGGGCGGCCTGCTGGTACTGGTTCTTCTTGAGGCGACCCGCCGTTCGGTCGGCTGGCCCCTGCCGATCATTGCCGTCCTGTTCATGGCCTACTCCCTGTACGGGCCATCGATGCCTGGCATCCTGGTACATCCCGGCGCGACCTTCTCGCAGCTGATCAATCACCTCTATCTCACCAGCCAAGGCATATATGGCATCGCACTCGGTGTCGTCGCCACCTATGTCTTCCATTTTGTACTATTCGGGGTTTTTGCCACACGCATCGGGCTCGGTCAGTTGTTCCTGGATTGTGCCGCGTGGGTCGCGGGGCGGTATGCTGGTGGTCCGGCCAAAATATCGATTTTCGGATCGGCGTTGTTCGGCATGATCTCCGGCTCGTCCGTTGCCAATACGGTCACAGTTGGCTCGCTCACAATACCGGCGATGATCCGGCTCGGCTACAAGCGCACCTTCGCCGCGGCAGTCGAATCCGCATCGTCCACCGGTGGCCAGATCACGCCGCCGATCATGGGTGCGGCAGCATTCCTGATGATCGAGTTCCTCAATCTCCCCTACACTACGATCATCCTGGCAGCGCTCGTTCCGGCATTCATGCACTTCTTCGGAGTTTTGGTTCAGGTTCACTTCGAAGCAAAACGCGAAGGTCTTCGTGGCATGACCGACGACGAAATGCCGGATCTCAAGGAGGCCTTCAAGCGCGATTGGCCGACCGTCATCCCCCTCGTCGTGCTGATCGGTATCCTGCTCTCGGGTTTCACACCATACCTCGCGGCATTCTGGGGAATAACGCTCTGCATCGCGGTCGGCCTCATCAATCCGCGCCGACGCATGTCGTTGACGGAGGTCTTCGAGGGACTGCGGGACGGCGCCAAGTACGCGCTTGCCGTTGGCGCAGCGGCAGCCACCGTTGGCATCATCGTCGGGGTCGTCACGTTGACCGGCGTCGGCTTCAAGATTTCCTACATCGTCACCACGACTGCAGCAGAAATAGCCGGCTGGATCGGTACGATGGTTCCGGCTGCCTGGTTCGGACCG
>NZ_JAQKGP010000065.1:0-2020 GCF_027956525.1 Agrobacterium sp. ST15.13.013 | reverse complement strand
CGACATCAAAGCCGAATACCTGAAGCCTGGCCCCGCTGGCGACCGCTTGCGGGACGGTGGACTGGACGCCTATTTCTTTGTCGGTGGCTATCCGACCGGCGCGATCTCGGAACTCGCGACGTCAAGTGGCATCTCACTGGTGCCGATCAGCGGTCCGGAAGTCGACAAGCTGATAAGTGATTACACGTTCTTTTCGAAGGATACGGTTCCGGCCAACACCTACAAAGATGTTGCGGAGACACCGACGATTTCCGTGGCGGCTCAATGGGTAACGAGTGCCAAGCAGCCGGACGATCTAGTCTACAAGATCACTAAGGTCATGTGGAATGACGCCACCCGCGCAGCACTCGATGCCGGGCACGCCAAGGGCAAGATGATTACACTCAAGAACGCGACGACCAGTCTTGGTATCCCGCTCCATCCCGGTGCGGAGAAGTTCTATAAGGAAGCCGGCGTGCTCAAGTAAACGTGGAAGACCTGATTTGCGATGCGGTGGCAGGCTGAAGGCCGGTCGCCGCATCGACCGTTTATAGAAAAATGCAAGGATTTCCGCATGGGCGACAATACGGCCGGCAAGGCCTCTCCAATGGAGCTGGATGAAGCGCACGCGCGCGAGCTCGAAGAGCAGTTCGATGCGGAAATCCGATTCCGGCGGCTGGCGCCACTCGCTGCCCGCATGGTCGGAGTGCTGCTGATCGCGTTGTCGATCTTTCATTATTACACTGCGGGCTTTGGCCTTTTGTCGGAGGTTATGCATCGCGGCATCCACCTGTCCTTTGTCCTCGGTCTGATTTTCCTCGTTTTCCCCGTATCACGACGTGGTTACGGCGAAGTGGCGGCTTCCAGTGTGCTGCGGCCTCTGGGCATATCGCTTTTCGACTGGGCGCTGGCAATCGGTGCCGTTGTCGCCGTGATGCACGTTCCGTTCATCCCGCTCGACGACCTTGCCTTCCGTGTTGGAAATCCCACGAACACAGACGTCGTCCTGGGCGGCCTGCTGGTACTGGTTCTTCTTGAGGCGACCCGCCGTTCGGTCGGCTGGCCTCTGCCGATCATCGCCGTCCTGTTCATGGTCTACTCCCTGTACGGGCCATCGATGCCTGGCATCCTGGTACATCCCGGCGCGACCTTTTCGCAGCTGATCAATCACCTCTACCTTACCAGTCAAGGCATATATGGCATCGCACTCGGCGTCGTCGCCACCTATGTTTTCCATTTTGTACTGTTCGGGGTTTTTGCCACACGCATCGGGCTCGGTCAGTTGTTCCTGGATTGTGCCGCGTGGGTCGCGGGACGGTATGCTGGTGGTCCGGCCAAGATATCGATTTTCGGATCGGCGTTGTTCGGCATGATCTCCGGCTCGTCCGTTGCCAATACGGTCACAGTAGGCTCGCTCACAATACCGGCGATGATCCGGCTCGGCTACAAGCGCACCTTCGCCGCGGCAGTCGAATCCGCATCGTCCACCGGTGGCCAGATCACGCCGCCGATCATGGGTGCGGCAGCATTCCTGATGATCGAGTTCCTCAATCTCCCCTACACTACGATCATCCTCGCAGCGCTCGTTCCGGCTTTCATGCACTTCTTCGGAGTTTTGGTTCAGGTTCACTTCGAAGCAAAGCGCGAAGGTCTTCGCGGCATGACCGACGACGAAATGCCGGATCTCAAGGAGGCCTTCAAGCGCGACTGGCCGACCGTCATCCCCCTCGTCGTGCTGATTGGTATCCTGCTCTCGGGTTTCACCCCATACCTGGCGGCATTCTGGGGAATAACGCTCTGCATCGCGGTCGGCCTCATCAATCCGCGCCGACGCATGTCGTTAACGGAAGTCTTCGAGGGACTGCGGGACGGCGCCAAATACGCGCTTGCCGTTGGCGCAGCGGCAGCCACCGTTGGCATCATCGTAGGGGTCGTCACGTTAACCGGCGTCGGCTTCAAGATTTCCTACATCGTCACCACGACTGCAGCAGAAATAGCCGGCTGGATCGGTACGATGGTTCCGGCTGCCTGGTTCGGACCG
>NZ_JAQKGP010000064.1:0-2086 GCF_027956525.1 Agrobacterium sp. ST15.13.013 | reverse complement strand
ATCGCTGTCCGCGAATTAGCGGAAATGCTGTCCCGGATTTAGTGAAATCGCTGTCCGGGATTTAATGGAATCCCTGTCCGCGAATTACCGAAACCCGCAGTGATCAGCCAGGTTGAGCGAGAGAGTTCCAATGATACGAATATTGCGGCAAGATCGGTGCGGATAGCGGTCGGCGTATGCGGTTGGGAAGTAACAGCTTCCATGACGGCGTTTCTCCTATGAAGTGAGTGCGTTATCGCAGCCTCACTTTGCCAGAGCGTCGGCCGCTATTCACTCTCCATGGGATCTTTGCGAAATCACTGTCCCGCACTTACTGAAATCGCTGTCCGCGACTTACTGAAATCCGTGTCCCGGACTTTGTGAAACCCGCAGATCAGTCATATCGAGCTGCATATGCGCTCCACGCTCAGTCACGAACTGGTCGAGCAAGGTCGCTTCCGCACACGAGAAGGCATGAAGACGGCGGCGCGCAAGGGCACTGCGACGACCCGCCTCTCCTACGGCTACCGCATCGGTCAGCAGCGCGACGCCAACGGCGACCGGATCAAGGGCCTGCGCGAGATTGAACATGATCAGGCAGAGATCGTCCGCTGGATCTTCGAGCAATATGCAAATGGCGTCAGTCCCGCGGCCATCGCCGCGAGCCTTAATGCGCGCCATATCCCTGCACCGCAGCACAAGTACTGGCGCGACGACACGATCCGTGGTGACGGCAAGCGGCAGGCTGGCATTCTCCACAACGAACTCTATGTCGGCCGGATCGTCTGGAACAAGCAGAATTACCGCAAGAACCCGGAGACCGAACGGCGCACCGCTCGCCTCAACGACAAAAGCGAATGGGTCGTGACAGAGGTACCATCCATGCGCATCGTCAGCGACGAACTGTGGGCGCGCGTAAAGGAACGGCAACTCACGACACTGGAGAACTTTTCCCGCACGACCACCAATCCGCTGAACAGGACACACCGGCCGAGCTACCTGCTGAGCGGCGTGCTGGAATGCGCAGAGTGCGGTGGCTCCTATGCCATCATGGCCAAGGAACGCTACGGCTGCTCCAACCACAAAAACAAGCTGCCAATCGACAGGCTCGACGGCGCCTGCTGTTCCAACCAGAAGACCATTCTCCGCAAGAACCTGGAGGATCGGGTGCTGTCATGCCTGCCGGCTGCATTCTTCAGCATGGGCGTCTTCGACGATGTCGCCGGACAGGCGCGCCAGAACCTTGCAGCCTCGATGAAGAAGGAACCGGACGAGCGCCTGCAGATTTCCGGGGAGTTGAAGGCTGCCGAACAGGAACAGCGCCAGATCATCCAGCAGATCAGTGATCGTGCCGCAGAAGGCCGGCCTCGTCTCGCCGCCTACGACGACATGCTCGACACGCTTGAGGAACGCCGTGCTGGCCTCGAGGCGCGGCTGAAGCAGGTATCAGAGGCGGAAGATTTCGGGGAGAAGGTTAGGAAGCTGAAGGCGCAGGTCAGTCCGGAGGCCGTCGAGCTGGTCATCAACTCTGCCTTCTATTACATGCGCGAGCACGCCGATTCCGAGACGAAGCAGCCCTTCATCAACCTCGTGCGCCAGTTCATCCAGAAGGTGGTGATCGGTAAGACACCCGGCCACCAGCCGGCATCCCTCGAAGTCCACGGCCGCATCGCTTCGATCCTGGCGGCGATGGACGCGGCAACAATCCTGGAGAAGCAGTTCGAGGCGCTGAAGCAGCACGACTATCTGGAGAAACGGCGGGCCGGCGAGCTCGACACGGAGCACAAACAAAAAAAGCTCCTCGACGCTTACGCGGAGGAGCTTTCAATTAAACGACTTGAATGGGCAAATATTCAAGTCTCAGTGGTTGCGGGGGCAGGATTTGAACCTGCGGCCTTCAGGTTATGAGCCTGACGAGCTACCGGGCTGCTCCACCCCGCGTTACCAGCGTAAATCCCTATGGGATTTATCGCGACAGCATCACAGGGACGCTGTGATGCATACTGCTGGAGTAAATTGCGGAGCAATTTATCTCCTTTAAGGGGCGCACCTGATTTTGTACGCCATTTTTATTGCCTTTAAATCTTTGCCTTGAATGACAAAAGGC
>NZ_JAQKGP010000063.1:0-2497 GCF_027956525.1 Agrobacterium sp. ST15.13.013 | reverse complement strand
GTAAGCGGCAAGCTGACCCCATCTGGCGTCAGTAGCGCGAGCTCAGCTATTGCGTAATGACTATTCACCAGCTGTGAGCTTCTATGTCTGCGCCTATCTCTGGAACTAGAAACTTTCATATGATCGAGGCCGTTCCGGAACGTTTTGAGGGCGCGCCGCGGCAGTTTCGGCGGCGTTGGTCCGATGATTTCAAGGAGCGAGCGGTGGCTGAGGCGATGGAGCCTGGAGCGAATGTCTCGGCAATTGCGCGTCGCATCGGCATACATCCATCACAGTTATTCGGCTGGCGTCGTGATGCTCGCGCCGAACAAGGGGGCTCTTCGGTGCCTGCGGCTGTTGAGTCGGATTCGGGACCGGTTTGCGCGCAGGCGGTGATCGAGGTGGTTATCGGCGACGTGATTATCCGGGCGGGGGTGGATGCCGATGAAGGACACCTCAGTCGCGTGATCCGAGCGGTGCGGTCGGCATGATCCCGTCGAACGTGAAAGTCTTTCTGGCGAGCCATCCGATCGACTTCCGTAAGGGACCTGACAGCTTGCTATCACTGGTTCGAGATGCTGGCAGTGATCCGTTCAACGGAGCTCTTTATGTCTTCCGGGCGAAACGAGCAGACCGTATCAAGATCGTATGGTGGGATGGCTCCGGCGTTTGCCTTTATGCCAAGCGGCTGGAGAAAGCCCAGTTCTGCTGGCCGCGCATCGGACATAGCCGGGTCCAGCTCAACAATGCCCAGCTTCTGGCTTTGGTGGATGGAATGGACTGGAAACGCGTTCGATCAACACCCATCAAGCCACCAGAGATTGTTGGGTAAAACCCCTGCGGCGAATTGAATCATGCACCTGAAACTGCGGGCGGATCACAGCAAAATATGCTCTGATCATACCCATGACGCGACCCGAGATAGAGCTTCCGGATGATGTAGAGGCACTCAAGGCCATGGTTCTTGCCATGGCCGAAAAGGCCGCTCGCGTCGAGGCTTTGGAAAAGCAGGTCGACGATCTCGAGGCCCGAAATGCTGATGCCGATGAGCGCATCGAGCGGCTGACACAGATCCTGAAAGCTTTTGACCGCGCGCGCTTCGGGCGGCGTTCAGAGAAACTTGCAGCGGCCAGTGTTGATGACGAGCAGCATGCTTTTGTCTTTGAGGAGATCGAGACCGGTATTGCGGCGATCAGGGCCAAGGTTACGAGTGGCATCAACAAAGATGGCAAACGTCCACCGAGGCCACGCAAGGGCTTTGCGGCGCATCTGGAGCGTATCGAAGTGGTGATCGAGCCGGAAGACTTGCCGGAGCATGCGGGCAAGACGAAAATCCTGATCGGAGAGGACATATCCGAACGCTTGGATGTCGTTGCAGCGAAGTTCCGTGTCATTGTCACGCGCCGTCCCAAATACGCTTTTAAGAACGAAGACGGCGTGATCCAGGCTGCGGCCCCGACACATATCATTGAGGCGGGCATTCCAACAGAAGCGCTTCTGGCTCAGATCGCCGTGTCCAAATATGCCGATGGCCTACCACTCTATCGGCAGGAGGCGATTTACGCCCGCGACAAGGTCGAACTTGACCGCAGGCTCATGGCTCAATGGATGGGAAAGCTGGGGTTCGAACTCGACATCCTCGCCGATTACATCCTGGACAAAATCAAGAAGGCGGAACGAATATTTGCCGACGAGACGACCCTGCCGACACTGGCGCCTGGGTCCGGGTCGGCGAAAACCGCATGGCTATGGGCCTATGCCAGGGATGACCGACCGTTCGGAGGCAATGGCCCGCCCATGGTGGCCTATCGCTTCGAAGACAGTCGGGCGACCGACTGCGTGGCACGGCACCTCAGCGGCTATCGCGGGATTCTGCAGGTTGACGGGTACGGGGCCTACAGCAAACTCGCCCGCAAGGACGGCGGCAACGACGGCGTTATTCTGGCTGGCTGCTGGGCACATAGCCGTCGCAAGTTCTATGAATTGCATGTCGCGAAAAGCTCCAAGGTGGCAACAGAGACCCTCGAGCGAATGGCAACGCTCTGGGAAATAGAAGATACCGTCCGTGGTCAAAGCCCTGAGGCGCGTGTCGCTGCCCGACAAGAACGCTCGGCGGCGATAGTCCGTGACCTCTTCACTCTCTGGCAGACGACTTTGCCGCGAGTATCAGGCAAATCCAAACTCGCCGAAGCTCTACGGTACTCGATCAAGCGTCGTGACGTCTTCGAACGCTTTCTGACCGACGGCCGTGTCGAGCTCGACTCCAACATCGTCGAGCGAGCGATCAGACCTCAGGCGATCACAAGAAAAAATAGTCTCTTCGCCGGCAGCGACGGCGGCGGCAAGACATGGGCTACAATCGCGACACTTTTGCAGACGGCAAAAATGAATTCTGTCGATCCCCAGGCCTGGCTCACGCAGACGCTCGAGCGCCTTGCAAACGGCTGGCCTAGCAGCGAAATCCATACCCTTATGCCGTGGAGCTACAAGGCCTGAACGGCCTCAGCTTGCCGCTTAC
>NZ_JAQKGP010000062.1:0-2596 GCF_027956525.1 Agrobacterium sp. ST15.13.013 | reverse complement strand
CAATGGGAACGAAGAAGTCGATCGAGCTATTAGTAACGGTAAGCTTCACACATTGCTGTGCTTCCACACCCGTCCTATCGACGTGGTCGTCTTCCACGGCTCTGATAGGGAACACTCGTTTTCAGGTTGGTTTCCCGCTTAGATGCCTTCAGCGGTTATCCATTCCGTATATAGCTACTCTGCTATGCCCTTGGCAGGACAACAGATCCACCAGAGATACGTCCATCCCGGTCCTCTCGTACTAGGGACAGATCCTGTCAATATTCCTACACCCACGGCAGATAGGGACCGAACTGTCTCACGACGTTCTGAACCCAACTCACGTACCGCTTTAAATGGCGAACAGCCATACCCTTGGGACCTGCTCCAGCCCCAGGATGCGATGAGTCGACATCGAGGTGCCAAACAACCCCGTCGATATGGACTCTTGGGGGTCATCAGCCTGTTATCCCCGGCGTACCTTTTATCCGTTGAGCGATGGCCCTTCCACACGGGACCACCGGATCACTATGACCGACTTTCGTCTCTGCTCGACTTGTCAGTCTCGCAGTCAGGCTAGCTTATGCCATTGCACTCGACGACCGATTTCCGACCGGTCTGAGCTAACCATCGCGCGCCTCCGTTACTCTTTCGGAGGCGACCGCCCCAGTCAAACTACCCACCATACACTGTCCCGGATCCGGATAACGGACCGCGGTTAGACATCCACGAAGATAAGGGTGGTATTTCAAGGATGGCTCCACAGAAACTGGCGTCCCTGCTTCAAAGCCTACCACCTATCCTACACATGCCTTGGCGAATGCCAGTGTAAAGCTATAGTAAAGGTGCACGGGGTCTTTCCGTCTGACCGCAGGAACCCCGCATCTTCACGGGGAATTCAATTTCACTGAGTCTATGTTGGAGACAGCGGGGAAGTCGTTACGCCATTCGTGCAGGTCGGAACTTACCCGACAAGGAATTTCGCTACCTTAGGACCGTTATAGTTACGGCCGCCGTTTACTGGGGCTTCAGTTCAGAGCTTGCACCCCTCCCTTTAACCTTCCAGCACCGGGCAGGCGTCAGACCCTATACGTCGTATTGCTACTTCGCAGAGCCCTGTGTTTTTGATAAACAGTCGCTACCCCCTGGTCTGTGCCACCCCATCATACTTGCGTACAAAAGGGTCACGCTTCTTCCGAAGTTACGCGTGCAATTTGCCGAGTTCCTTCAACATAGTTCTCTCAAGCGCCTTGGTATACTCTACCTGACCACCTGTGTCGGTTTCGGGTACGGTCTATACGGTGGAGCTATTTCCTGGAACCTCTTCGCCGCCCAACCAATCCAATAAGGTTGAACAACACACGAGATCCGTCACTACCACCAGGCCCACGAATATTAACGTGGTTCCCATCGACTACGCGTGTCCGCCTCGTCTTAGGGGCCGGCTAACCCTGCTCAGATTAACTTTAAGCAGGAACCCTTGGTCTTTCGGCGAGGGAGTCTCTCACTCCCTTTATCGTTACTCATGTCAACATTCGCACTTCCGATATCTCCAGCAGCCCTCACGGGTCCGCCTTCACAGACTTACGGAACGCTCCGCTACCACTTGCACAAAGTGCAAATCCTCAGCTTCGGTGCATGGCTTTAGCCCCGTTACATTTTCGGCGCAAAGACCCTTATTTAGACCAGTGAGCTGTTACGCTTTCTTTAAATGATGGCTGCTTCTAAGCCAACATCCTGGTTGTTTTGGGATCCTCACATCCTTTCCCACTTAGCCATGACTTGGGGACCTTAGCTGGAGGTCAGGGTTGTTGCCCTTTTCACGACGGACGTTAGCACCCGCCGTGTGTCTGCCGACTAGTACTCCTCGGTATTCGGAGTTTGGTTAGGATCAGTAAGACGGTGAGTCCCCATAGCCCATCCAGTGCTCTACCCCCGAGGGTATAAGGTCGACGCTCTACCTAAATAGATTTCGCGGAGAACCAGCTATTTCCGAGTTTGATTGGCCTTTCACCCCTAGCCACAAGTCATCCCGAACTATTGCAACAGTTATGGGTTCGGCCCTCCAGTTGGTGTTACCCAACCTTCAGCCTGCTCATGGCTAGATCACTCGGTTTCGGGTCTAATGCAACTAACTATGTCGCGCTATTAACACTCGCTTTCGCTGCGCCTACACCTACCGGCTTAAGCTTGCTAGTTACACTAAGTCGTTGACCCATTATACAAAAGGTACGCCGTCACCCAACCTACTAAAAGGCTCGAGCTCCGACTGTTTGTAGGCATCCGGTTTCAGGTTCTATTTCACTCCCCTCGTCGGGGTGCTTTTCACCTTTCCCTCACGGTACTTGTTCGCTATCGGTCATGCACGAGTACTTAGGCTTGGAGAGTGGTCTCCCCATGTTCAGACAGGATTTCACGTGTCCCGCCCTACTCAAGGACAATGACTGTTCTACGCGTAAGGGGCTATCACCCTCTATGGCCGACTTTTCCAAATCGTTCCGCTTTATTCATCATTGCCACTGGCCTGGTCCGCGTTCGCTCGCCACTACTTGCGGAGTCTCGGTTGATGTCCTTTCCTGCAGGTACTTAGATGTTTCAGTTCCCTGCGTTCGCTTCT
>NZ_JAQKGP010000061.1:0-2637 GCF_027956525.1 Agrobacterium sp. ST15.13.013 | reverse complement strand
GCTTGCCAAGCCGGATATAGAGCTCAACCGCTCGAAGTCTGTCTGCGTAGGAATACATGAACTACCTCCTTGGTGGTCCAAGTTTTCGTCCGCACCCCCGGTTTTTCCACCGAGAAGTGAGCCACCTCTGAGTATGGTTTTTTGATCAGGCTTTGGTCAAGGGATTGGCCTTTTCTCCTCTCTTCTGGGCTGCTGCGGCCGAGCTGGCCTTGAAGCGGAAGCTGTCGTTACCGGTTTCCAGGATGTGGCAACGGTGGGTCAGGCGATCGAGCAAAGCTGTCGTCATCTTGGCATCGCCGAAGACGGTTGCCCATTCGCTGAAGCTGAGGTTGGTGGTGATGACGACACTGGTGCGCTCATAGAGCTTGCTCAGCAGGTGGAATAGCAGCGCTCCGCCGGAAGCACTGAACGGAAGGTATCCGAGTTCATCAAGGATCAGCAGATCGAGACGAACCAGCGTCTCAGCGATCTGGCCTGCCTTGCCCTTTGCCTTCTCCTGCTCGAGCGCATTGACCAATTCGATGGTTGAGAAGAAGCGGACCTTTCGGCGGTGATGCTCGATAGCCTGGACGCCGAGAGCGGTCGCGACGTGTGTTTTGCCTGTGCCCGGTCCGCCGACGAGGACAATGTTCTGCGCTCCGTCGATGAACTCGCATCGATGCAGTTGGCGCACCGTCGCCTCATTGATCTCACTGGCGGCGAAGTCGTAGCCGGAGATGTCCTTGTAGCCAGGAAAGCGCGCAGCCTTCATATGATAGGCGATGGAGCGGGCCTCGCGCTCGGCCATCTCGGCTTTTAGCAACTGGGACAGGATCGGCACGGCCAAATCGAAGGCTGGAGCGCCTTGCTCGATCAGGTCCGTGACCGCTTGGGCCATGCCATACATCTTCAGGCTACGCAGCATGATGACGACGGCGGCGCTGGCGGGATCATGACGCATGACGACCTCCCACAATCCGGACACGCAGGCCATCGTAGCGCTCCACATTTGCCTTGGGTTCACGCAACAAGGTCAGCGCCTGTGGCGTGTCGATATCAGGACCGTCGGTTGTCTTCCCATCGATCAGACGATGCAGCAGGTTCAGCACATGCGTCTTGGTCGCGACGCCTTGATCCAGAGCCAGCTCCACAGCCCTGACGACAACCTGTTCGTCGTGATGAAGGACGAGAGCGAGGATGTCAGCCATCTCACGATCACCACCGGGGCGGCGAAGCATCTGGTCCTGCAGTTGTCGAAAGCCCAGTGGCAATTCCAGGAAGGGAGCACCATTGCGCAGGGCACCAGGCTTACGTTGGATAACGGCAAGGTAATGCCGCCAATCATAAATCGTTCGCGGTGGTTTGTCGTGACTGCGTTCTATGATCCGTGGATGTTCGCAGAGGATATTGCCCTCGGCTGCAACGACCAGCCGCTCAGGATAAATCCGCAGGCTGACGGGCCGGTTAGCAAAGGAGGCCGGCACGCTGTAGCGGTTCCGTTCGAAGGTGATCAGGCATGTCGGCGAGACACGCTTGCTCTGCTCGACGAAGCCATCAAACATGGCGGGCAATGCCATCAAAGCAGGCTGCTCATCAGCCCAAACATCGGCGATCGAACCGGGCAGGCTCCCGTGTGGTGTCTCCTGCCACAGGTCTTGGCAATGCTGCTCCAGCCACAGATTCAACGCTGCCAAATCCGGGAAGTCCGGCATCTGTTGCCACAGGCGTGGTCGGGCATCCTGAACGTTCTTCTCGACCTGTCCCTTCTCCCAGCCTGCGGCGGGATTGCAGAACTCTGGCGCAAAAACGTAGTGGTTCGTCATCGCAAGGAACCGGATGTTGACCTGTCGCTCCTTGCCGCGGCCAACACGATCGACCGCTGTCTTCATATTATCGTAGATGCCGCGAGCAGGGACGCCGCAGAACACACGGAAGCCGTGCCAATGGGCGTCAAACAGCATCTCGTGCGTTTGCAGCAGATACGCCCTGACCAGAAAAGCCCGACTGTGCGATAGCTTGATATGCGCGACCTGCAGCTTCGTGCGCTCGCCGCCAATGACGGCATAGTCCTCACTCCAATCGAATTGGAATGCTTCGCCTGGGCGGAAAGACAGCGGAACGAATATGCCGCGGCCCGTCGTCTGCTGCTCACGTTGTCGTTCCGCTCGCCAATCACGGGCGAAGGCGGCAACCCGACCATAGGAGCCGGTAAAGCCGAGAGCCACCAGATCGGCATGAACCTGCTTCAGTGTTCGTCGCTGCTTGCGCGATTTCCCGGCCTCTGTCTTCAGCCAGGCCGCCAGCTTGTCGGCAAAAGGGTCAAGCTTGCTCGGTCGTTCCGGTACCGTGAATGTTGGTTCGATTGTACCAGCGTTCAGATACTTCGCGATCGTGTTCCGCGACAGTCCCGTGCGCCGGCTGATCTCGCGGATCGACTGCTTCTCCCGCAGCGCCATCCGACGGATGATATTTAAAAGTCCCATGTGGATCACTCCGTTGCCCCCGTCGCTCTCCGCGTTGGGGGGAAGGTTCACATGGCTCAATTCTCAATGGAAATTAGGGGGTGCGGACGAAAACTTGGACCACCAAGGAGGTAGTTCATGTATTCCTACGCAGACAGACTTCGAGCGGTTGAGCTCTATATCCGGCTTGGCAAGC
>NZ_JAQKGP010000060.1:0-2651 GCF_027956525.1 Agrobacterium sp. ST15.13.013 | reverse complement strand
TGCGGGTTTCGGTAATTCGCGGACAGGGATTCCATTAAATCCCGGACAGCGATTTCACTAAATCCGGGACAGCATTTCCGCTAATTCGCGGACAGCGATTCCGGTAAATCCCGGACAGTCTTTCGGCATAAAGAGATCGACTTTCGCACGCGCCGTTTTGCCATTCTGGACCTCGATTTGAACGAGGGGCTGATGAATGGCGAGGCGGAAGCAGGTGAGACTTACTGACGTGAAGGACATTCGATCGATATTGCGACTGACGCACGAACAGGGGCTTTCGGTTCGTGCGATATCGGAACGGCTGAAGATCAGCAAAACGACCATTTCGACCTACCTGCTGCGGGCGCGTGAGGCCGGGTTGACGGGCTGGCCGTTGCCGCCTGGGCTGGACGATGATGGCATTCTGCAGCGCCGCCTGTTCCATCGTCGCGGCCGTCCGCCCCAGGACATGCACGAACCCGACTGGGGCAAGATCGCCAGTGAATTGAAGCGGAAGGGCGTGACACTGACGCTGTTGTGGCAGGAATATCGCGAACGGCACCCCAACGGTTACGGATACACGTGGTTCTGCGAGCGGTTCGCCGCTTTCGAACAGCGCGCCAGCGCCACCTTCCGCAATCGCCACACTGCCGGCGCGGCGATGCAGACCGACTACGCCGGCCAAACCGTCCCGGTGATCGATCCGGTGACGGGCGAAATCCGGCTGGCGCAGATCTTCGTCGCGGTTCTGCCAGCCTCCTTGTACACCTTCGCCTATGCAAGCTTCACTCAACGGTTGCCGGACTGGATCGAGGGTCAGCAGCGGGCGCTGGGTTTCTTCGGTGGCGTGACGAAAGCCATCGTCTGCGACAACCTCAAGGCCGGCGTTGCCAAGCCCTTGTGGTTCGAGCCGACCATCAACGCCACTTTTGCGGCATTCGCCGAGCATTACGACACGACGATCCTGCCGACCCGTCCGAAACGGCCGAAGGACAAGGCCAAGGTCGAAGGCAGCGTTCTCATCGTCGAGCGCTGGATCCTGGCGCGGCTGAGAAACGACCGTTTCTTCAGCCTTGTCGATCTCAATGTGCGGATCAGCCAGCTTCTCGACGATCTCAATAGCCGGCCGATGCGCCGGGTTGGCAAATCCCGGCGGCAGCTCTTCGAGGAGATCGAGCAAGACGCGCTTGCGCCCTTGCCGGCAACGCCATTCGAATATTCCGAATGGAAGTCGGCAAAGGTTCATCCCGACTACCATGTCGAGGTCGACAAGGCCTTCTATTCCGTGCCACACCGCCTGATCGGCCGCCAGATCGATGTCCGGCTTACAAGCCGGATCGTCGAGATCTTCCATGATCACCAACGCGTCGCCAGCCACCGCCGGACGTCGCAGCGGGGCGGTCATGTCACCGTCAACGAGCACATGCCGAAGACACATCAGCATTATGCCAACACGACGCCTGCGAGCCTCATCAAGCAAGCTGCAAAGATTGGCCGCAACGCTGCAATCCTGATCGAGCGGCTGATGCGCGATAGACCTCATCCTCAGCAGGGATACCGCGCCGCTCAAGGCGTTCTATCGCTCGCGCGCCGGTACGGCCCCGAGCGTCTGGAAGCGGCGTGCGATCGGGCACTGACGATCAATGCGCTCAGCTATTCCTCCGTCAGCACCATCCTCAAATCCGGTCTCGATCAGGCCCCGCCTGGTGCTGAGCCAGTCAAGCCCACCCCGGTGCATGGCAACATCCGCGGCAGCTCCTATTACCAGTGAAGAAAGGAAGATACTCACATGCTCACACATCCAACCCTCGACCAGATGCATGCGCTCGGCCTATCCGGCATGGCGGCAGCATATCGCGACCTGGCCAATCAACCTGAGGGCAGCGATCTCAACCGCGATGAATGGCTCGGCCTGATGCTTGATCGGGAGATGGCCGTGCGCGGCGACAAGCGACTGACCAACCGGCTTGCAATCGCCAAACTGCGTTTCCCCGATGCTTGCATCGAGAACATCGACTTCGCCGCCCCTCGCGGCCTCGACCGCCGACAGCTCCTCTCGCTTGCCCAAGGCGAATGGCTCAAGGCCCATGAGCACTTGATCCTGACCGGACAAACGGGAACGGGCAAAACATGGCTCGCCTGCGCCATCGGACGGCAAGCGGCCCGCCTCGATTATTCCGTTCTCTATGTCCGCATGCCCCGTCTCTTCGAGGATTTGGCGCTAGCGCGCCTCGACGGCCGGTTTCCCCGATTGGTCGACAAGCTCGCGCGTGTTCAATTGCTCATCCTTGATGACTGGGGAACCCACGCGCTCAGCGATCAGCAGCGGCTCGATCTCCTGGAAATCTTCGAAGAGCGCTACCGCCGGAAATCCACTCTAATCACCGCCCAGCTCCCCGTCGCGCAGTGGCATGAGATGATCGGAGAACCAACAATCGCTGACGCCATCCTCGATCGTATCGTCCATAACGCCCATCGAATTGCGCTCGAAGGAGACAGCATGAGGAAGCAAAAACCAAGACCGCTCTTGACCGAAGCGTAAAACGCCGAAATCAATAACCAATGACATCAACCAGGCGAACGAAAGTCGATCCCGCGAGACTGTCCGCGATTTAGTGAAACGACTGTCCGGGATTTACCGGAATCGATGTCCCGTTAATCCGAAATCCGCA
>NZ_JAQKGP010000059.1:0-3196 GCF_027956525.1 Agrobacterium sp. ST15.13.013 | reverse complement strand
GTAACCGTTGTTCTGCTCCCACGTTGTCTGCCGCCTTCTGATCTGGGATCGACGTTCCATGGATGAGAGACAAGGAGTTTCTCCATGGAGACTACGTTGGAGGTTCTCACAGCGCGACGGAGCAGGCGTGAGGCGCATCGCCAATAGCCAGATGAAGTCAAGGCGCGGATTGTTTCGGAGAGCTTGCGTCCGGGCGTGACAGTGAATGAAGTCGCGGGGCGCTATGGGCTGAAGGCCAACCACCTGTCGTCCTGGCGCACGCTGGCGCGGCAGGGCAAGTTGGTGTTGCCAGAGCCGGAAGACGCTGTCGAGTTTGCGGCAATGGTTATCGAGACGCCATTGCCGGAGCCGCCGACGGCAAAGGCTGCCACGCGCGCCGAGATTGCCGTCGGTCCCGTCACAATCCGTCTTGAGGAAGGTGCGTCTGCTGCCCGGATCGCTGCCATCGCCCGCGCTCTGGCGGCGGCGACATGATCTTTCCGTCGAACCGCGTACGGATCATGGTGGCGACAAAACCCGTCGACTTCCGCAAAGGGCACGATGGTTTGGCTGCGCTGGTGAAGAACGAGCTGCACAAGGACCCGTTCACCGGAACGGTCTTTGTATTCCGCTCACGCAAGGCGGACCGGTTGAAGCTGATCTACTGGGATGGCTCCGGGATCGTCATGGCCTACAAGCGGCTGGAAGAGCACACATTCACCTGGCCTGGCATCAAGGATGGCCTGATGACGCTCACCCACGCCCAGTTCGAGGCCCTGTTTGCGGGCCTTGATTGGCGACGTGTTCATGCCATCCAGACACGAACACCGGAGGCCATCGAATAGCTGCGGCACGATGACTCAGCACGGCAGATTCCGAGGGCAAATCGGCTCGGGATTTGGTAGTTTCCGGCCATGCTTGATGCCACCGAACTTCCCGATGATGTTGCCGCCCTGAAGGCGATGCTGATAGCGGCGCGGGCCCGCGAGGCGGCCAAGGATGTCGCGATAGCCAGCAAGGACGAGCATATCGCCCGCAAAGATGAGCGGATCGAGCGGCTTGAGAAGCTGGTCGCCGCCTTCAAGCAGGCAGCCTTCGGGCGCAAATCCGAGAAGACCGATCCCGACCAATTCGATCTGGCGCTGGAGGACCTGGAGACGGCTATGGCCGTGATCCATGCCGAGGATGAGGCGGACGTTCCTCCTGGAAACAGGATCAGCAAGCCGCGCGCGATCAATCGTGGCTCTCTTCCGAAGCATCTCCCGCGTATCGAGGAGGTTATTGAGCCAGAAAGCCTGATTTGTGGCTGCGGCGGTTGCCTGCATTGCATTGGCGAGGATGTCTCCGAACGGCTGGACGTGATCCCGGCACAGTTCCGCGTGATCGTCACCCGCCGCCCTAAATATGCCTGCCGTGCCTGCACCGACGGTGTCGTCCAAGCCCCAGCTCCGGCACGGCTGATCCAGGCAGGGCTGCCGACGGAAGCGACCGTCGCCCATGTTCTCGTCTCCAAGTATGCCGATCACCTTCCGCTCTATCGGCAGGCCCAGATCATGAGCCGCCAGGGGATCGATCTCGACCGATCAACACTTGCCGACTGGGTCGGTCGGGCAGCCTATGAACTGCGGCCCGTCTTCGATGCACTGATTGCCGACCTGAAGCGCTCAACCAAGCTGTTCATGGATGAGACCGGTGCCCCAGTTCTCGATCCTGGCTCCCGTAAAACCAAGACCGGATACTTCTGGGCGCTTGCGCGGGATGATCGCCCATGGGGCGGCGGTGCTCCGCCAGGTGTCGCCTTCACATACGCTCCCGGTCGCGGGGGCATTCATGCGGAACGGATATTGCAGGGCTTCTCCGGTATCCTGCAGGTCGATGGCTATGCCGGATATAACAGGCTGATCGCTCCTGACCGTGTCGGATCAGACATTCAGCTTGCCTATTGTTGGGCCCATGCCCGGCGCAAGCTGGTGGAGATCACCCGCAATGGCACAGCACCCATTGCCGAGGACGGCGTCAAGCGGATTGGTGAACTGTATCGGATCGAGGCCGAGCTGCGAGGCCTTAATGCGGAGGCTCGACTTGCCGGACGACAGGAACGCTCAGCGCCACTGGTTGCCGACATGCAGACCTGGCTCGTCCATCACCGTGCCCGTGTCGCGGCAAAGTCGCCACTCGGCGAGGCCTTGGCCTACATTGCCAAATACTGGGATGGTTTGAAGCTCTTCCTGAGCGACGGGCGTATCGAGATCGACAACAACAGCGTCGAGCGGACCATCCGGCCGATAGCGCTCAATCGCAAAAACGCACTCTTTGCCGGGCACGACGCCGGAGCCGAGAACTGGGCAACAATCGCTTCGCTCATTGAGACCTGCAAGCTTAACGCTGTCGATCCACTGGCCTACCTGACAAAGGCGCTCACCTCCATCATCAACGGCCACAAGCAAAGCCAGATTGGTGAGTTGCTACCGTGGAATTGTCCGCGAGGCGGCGTTATCAAAGGCGTCTAGGCGTTCGTGCTTGAACCGCCAGAGAGGCCAAGGCATGCGGGACATATGCGTCATATTCGATCTGGATGGGACGCTTGTCGATAGCGAGGTCATTTGTATTCAAGTGCTGGCCGACCTGCTGCCAGACTGTTCTGATCCTGTTGAACATCTGCTGCAGCGTTACCGAGGGGAGAGACTCTCTTCGATCTTTCAGGACATCGAGAACCGTTTATCCAGAAAGCTGCCATTGAACTTCGAGGCGCTTTATCGCGCCACCTTGTCGAAACGCTTTGCCCAAGGTCTGCAACCCATTCCCGGGGTCTTGCCGATGCTGGGACAATTGAAACACCCACGGTGTATTGCCTCGGGCGGGCCGCCGGACAAAATCATCCAGACATTAGAGGTGAGCGGCCTAGCCCCTTACTTTGGTACCGATCTTTACAGTTCCTATGAAGTCGGAAGCTTTAAGCCCGATCCTGACCTGTTTCTGCATGCCGCTCGCAAGATGGGATTTGAACCCCACCGATGCGTGGTGGTCGAAGACAGCCTCGTCGGCATCCAGGCGGCAAAGGCTGCAGGTATGGTGGCGCTGCTGTACAGCCCATCGCCGCCCAATCATCCATACGGAGCCGACGTCACCTTCGCCAACATGGAAGAATTAACGACCATCATTTCCAGCTTGGAGGGCTAGCGTTTATCAGGCGACGTGCCAGTGAAACACCGCTTAC